>JAXDJY010000121.1:0-2580 GCA_034667445.1 Actinomycetota bacterium
GCGCGAAGCTCGATGTCTTGGTACCGCCGAACGTGAGCTGCTTGTAGCCACTCCCGTCGGCGTTGATGATCGCGATCTGCGTGAAGCTCCTGGATGGGTTGGTTTCGAACACGATCTCCTGGGAATCCGGTGACCAGTTGGGGATCTGGGCGTCGAGCGAAGGGTTGGTTAACTGGCGTAGGTGGCCGCCGTGCGCGTTAACCACGACGATCCTGTCACCGAGGTCTGACTGATCGCGGGTATCTACGACGTTGCGGTGATACGCGACCGAGGTCCCGTCGGGCGAAACCTGTGGCAGATTGTCGGAAGGGCCGTCCACGCTGGGAGGCACGTTCTCGTTGGTGAACTTCCGCAGGTCCGTCCCATCGGCCTTCATGATCCACAGCGAGTACCCGGAGTTCTTGGGGCAACAGCGCGTCAGGATGATGTGCGTGCCGTCGGGTGTGAATGTAGGGCCGTCGTCGAAACCGGAGCCGTCGCCCGGCGCGTGGAGCAGCTCGTGCAGCCCGGTACCATCGGCGTTGACCTGCCAGATGCCCTGGTTCGGGAAGACCCCTTCCATGAAGATCGCCGTTTTGCCGTCGGGAGACCAGTTCGCAATGAAGTGGTCGTCCCAGGAATCTCGTGTATAGGGACCGGCCAGCACTCGCTCTTTGGTGTCGTCCGGGTTCGCTGTGATGAGCTCCCACGCGGCAACCGTGCTTGATCCGCACTTCGACACCAGGATGCAACGCGCGAACAAGATGCGACCGTTACTGCCCGGAACCACGGCGCCGGAAGCCGGTGCAAGTGCCGCGAACATCCAGGCCGCAAGGCCTATCGTCACGACGATGGAGGACATGCGCCGAAGCGTGCGGCGCTCACGAGTTGGACGGTCCATCATTCCTCCCTCTGCTCGCATACGAGCGTGTCCCGGTCATAGGCCCTAACTGTGTGCTTCTTCGTTCCCTCCCCTTCAGGCTCCGATGAGGGATCGACGCTGCTTAGGAACAGACGCGAAGCCACCGGCTCGTTACAGCACCGAGGGATTGACCCCAGGATCAGGCAGGTGGCAGAATCCTGCGATGTCCCGCGCGCCGGACGATCGAGAGGGTTTTGATGCCTTCTACGCTCTTCGGCGTAGGTGGTTGATCTCGGCTCTACGCCCGATCGTCGGACAGGACGCCGAGGACGTGGCCCAAGATGCGATGCTCGCGCTCTTCCAGCGGTGGGATGTCGTGTCGCGGTACGACTCACCCGAGGGATGGCTTCGCCGCATCGCGATCCGCGCCGCGATCCGCCGAAAGACGCGGGAGATCGCGCGACCGGGCGTCGAGGTGGCGTCGGTTGTGCGACATCGCTCGCCCGAGCCTGCGGACGCGGACGCGCTGCTCCTCGCGTCCGTTCTTCGCTCCCTCCCTGAGTCCGATCGGGAGGCGCTGTTTCTCTATCACTTCGCCGATCGGCCGATGGGCGAGGTGGCGGAACGGCTCGACGTGTCGCAGTCGGCGGCGCGGGTACGGTTGCTGCGCGCCAGACGTCGGGCACTACAAGAGGCCGCCGGCCTACGGGGAACCTGGGTACTCGCGACAGTCTGGGAACGAGACGCGTTGGCGGCGCTGCTGCGGGAGCAAGGGCACGGGGAAGCTCTGGAAGCCGTGATGGATAACCTCGAGGAGTGTGGGCCGATCCAGACACACCTCCGGCTGGACGGAGCGGGTCAGTTCCTCTTGACGAACAGAGAGGACATGCACCTGGACCACGGCAGCTTCCGGTTCGATGGACGCCGGCTCACCCTCAACTCCGAAGGGTATCCCGGCGGCGTAGTTCACGAGGCGTCTATGGATGGCAACGTGGTGACGCTTCGGCAGGTTGAGAACAAGAACCCTTTGGTCAAGGGCGCACCAGACGAGGCCTTCCAGTTCGCCCTATTGGGATCCGCGCCCCTTCTCTGGCAGCCCGCGTAGACGCGAGGGTGGGAATGATCTGATCGGGGGCGCGCAGCAGTCGATGGAATGGAACCCTGCGATACTGCGCCCTGCGCAGAACAAGTATCGGCCTCGCCGCCTTGCGCTCAGGCAGCGCTGTAGGCGACCGTTGCGTAGACGGGGTTGCCCCCCGATCCGGTGTTGGCCCCTGTCACGACCACCTCGGACCCGTCGGGGTTAACCCCAAGGGCAGTGGCCTGGACGTCGTAGTTCCCAGCCGGGTTGTAACGCCCAACCCACAGCTTTGTCCCGGTAGATGCGTCATATGCCACGGTAGCGTAGTCGGCAGCGCCCGACGAGCCGGCGCTGGCTCCCGTGACGAACACCTCGGACCCGTCGGGGCTCACGCCGAGAGCATGGGCCGTGTCGATGTAGTTTCCCGGACCGTTGTAGCGCCTGACCCACACCTCGGTGCCCGTGACGGCGTCATAGGCCACGGTGGCGTAGTCGGTTTCGCTCCCCGATCCACTGCTTTGCCCCGTCACGAACACCTCGGACCCGTCGGGGCTCACCCCAAGGGCCCAAGCTATGTCGTCGGCGTTTCCTGTGCCGTTATAGCGCTTCACCCAGAGCTCGGTCCCTGTGGAGTCGTCATAGGCCACGGTGGCGTAGT
>JAXDJY010000122.1:0-8099 GCA_034667445.1 Actinomycetota bacterium
GACACAGTTCGTGGTGCACGACGCGTTGGAGATCACGTGGTGGGTGGCCGGATCGTAGGCGTCGTCGTTCACACCTAGGACGATGGTGATGTCCTCGTTCTTAGCGGGGGCGCTGATGATTACCTTCTGGGCACCCGCCTCGAGATGTGCGGCCGCCTTGTCCCGGTCGGTGAAGATCCCGGTCGACTCCAAGACGATCTCCACACCGAGGTCCTTCCAAGGGAGATCGGCGGGGTTCCGTTCGGCCAGCACCAGCAGCTCCTTGCCGTCGATCATCAGGCCGTTCTCGCTCAAGGAGACGTCGCCGGGGAACCTGCCGTGCACGGAGTCGTACTTCAGGAGGTGGGCCATGGTCTTGGCATCCCCCAGGTCGTTGACGGCCACGAACTCAAGTTCAACGCCTCGTTTCCGTGCCGCTCGGTAGACGTTTCGGCCGATCCGGCCGAATCCGTTGACGCCGATCTTCACGCTCATGAGCTGGGTTCCTCCTAAAGGGGGTCGTTCCCTCATCCTAGCCAGACGGGCGAAGGGTCGTCCGGGAGCAGCGGTTACTTGCCGGGACCCGGTTTCGGACTCGGACTCGGCTTCGGGTCGGGAGAAGGTGGGGGCGGAGGTGGCGCGCCGCCACCGGTGCCGCCGGGGGGCGTCCCGCCACCGGCCGGTGACGGAGCCGGTGGCTGCGGGGTGTTCGGCTTCGGTTTGGGCTTCGGCTTGGGTTTAGGTTTATGGGTTGGCTTCGCCGTTGGCTCCGCTGTGGCGCTGGGCCTGGTGACCTGAGACGACGAGGGCGAGATCCGAAGGCCGGCGTAGGCGTTCGGCTCCGGGGACGGCCGAAGCAATACCAGCGCCGCGATCCCTCCCCCCACCAGGACCGCCGCGATCACGCTCAAGATCGTGTCGCGCCGTGACCGAAGGAGCGGACGGCGCGCGGGTTGGGCGCTCTGCCGGCGGAACTCCTTGCGCGCCCGCATCCGCTCGAGCGCGCTCGGGCGCGGCGCGCGCGCTGCCTTCGCCTCGTTGAGGCTCTTGCGCGCGGACCTCGCCTGGCCGCGAAGTTGGCGCCGCAGGGAGTGATTGGAGGGAGGCCCGGCCATCAGTTGCGGTCCAGATCTCGGTGATCCACGGAGGAGGCCATCCCTTTCTCATGGAAATAGGCGGCGATGTCTTCGGCGACCACGACGGATCGGTGGTGTCCGCCGGTGCAGCCGACGGCGATGGTGAGGTAGGACTTCCCCTCGGCGACGTAGCCCGGAACGATCACATCCAGGAGATCACGGAGCCGCGAGGTGAACTCACGGTAGGTGGGCTGGTTCTGCACGTAGTTGCGAACGCGGTCGTCGGTTCCGGGCAGTGGCCGCAGCTCGTCGATCCAATGGGGGTTCGGAAGGAACCGGACATCCAGGACCAGATCGGCGTCTCGGGGTGCGCCGTATTTGAATCCGAACGACCCGATGGAGACGCGGAGCGCCGCATCGGTCGCGCCGTCTGAAAAGGCCTCGCGGAGCCGGTCGCGGAGCTCGTGCGGGGTGAGTGCGCTGGTGTCGATCACGAGGTCGGCTTCACCGCGAAGGCTCTCCATCATGAGGCGCTCCTTCCGGATGCCCTCGACCACGCGGTCGGCGGGCGCCAACGGATGGCGGTGGCGGGTGGCCTCGTAGCGATTCACCAGCATCTCGTCGGATGCCTCCAGGTAGAGGATCCGATAGTTGACGTGGAGCTGCTTCAACTCTTCGAGCGCCTTCGACAGCTCACCGAAGAACACGCCACCGCGAGCATCGATGACGATCGCGAGGCGCATCGGTCCACCGGGTCGCGCGGCCAGCTCTGCCATCTTCGGCAGAAGGGCGGGTGGGAGATTGTCGACGACGAAGTAGCCGATATCCTCGAGTGACCTCGCCGCTTCCGAGCGGCCCGCACCGGAAAGGCCGGTGATGATGGTGAATCCCGGCGTGGCCGCGATGGGCTCGAGGAGCTCAGGATCTGCCATCAGGCGCTCTCCCTCCTCGCGCCGATCGGCGCGTGCAACGCCTCGAACACCACTCGCGCGAGCTCGGGACCGATCCCCGGGACGGTCGCGATCTGTTCCTCCGCTGCTTGACGGAGCCTCGTCAGCGAGCCGAACGCTTTCAGCAGGGCCTTCTTGCGCGCCGGACCGACGCCCGGGATGTCATCGAGGGGTGATCGTAGCGCGCGTTTGCCGCGGGTCTCGCGGTGGAACCCGATCGCGAACCGGTGCGCCTCATCGCGTAAGTGCTGCAGCACGAACAGCGACTCGGATCCCCGAGGCACCAGGAGCGGGTCCGGACGGTCCGGGAAATAGACCTCCTCCAAGCGCTTGGCCAACCCCACGTGGGGGATGCTGAGGCCGAGGTCGGCGAGCACCTTCGACGCCACGCCCAGCTGCCCCCGCCCTCCATCCACGACGACGAGCGCCGGAGGGTAAGAGAACCGCTTCCCCTGCGTCACCGGGGTATCGCGCTCGGCGATCAAGCGCGCGAACCGGCGGCGGAGCATCTCGTCCATGCTCGCGAAATCGTCCTGTCCGGCAACACCCTTGATGGAGAACCGCCGATAGTCCGAGCGTTTCGGGAGACCGTCCTCGAACACCACCATCGAACCCACCTTGTCAGTGGGGCCCAGGTTCGAGATGTCGTAACACTCGATGCGAAGAGGCGCCTGCTCCAGTCCCAGGTGCTCCGCCAGGTCGGTTAGGGCGCGGGACCGGGCCCCGAAGTCCGAGGCTCGCCGGAGCTTGTGCCGGTGGAAGGAATCTGTCGCGTTCTGGGTGACGACCTCCATCAGCCGGCGCTTCGCGCCGCGCTCGGGGACGCCGATCCGCACGTTGGTTCCTCGTCTGGTTGAGAGCCACGCGGTGAGCACATCGAGCTCGGCAGGTTGGGTCGGCACGAGAACGGTCGGGGGCACCTCTTCCCGCTCCATGTAGAGCTGCCGGACGAAGCTGGCGACGAGTCCCGGTCTGTCGATGTCCTCCACGCGATCGACCACCCATCCCTTGCGCCCAAGCACGCGACCGCCCCGGACGAAGAACACCTGGAACCCGGCTTCGAGGTCATCCTCGGCCATCGCGATGATGTCGAGATCCTCGGGTTGGGAGAGCACCATCTCCTGGGTCTCGAGCGCTCGCCTGGCGGCGGCGAGCTGATCCCGATACCGCGCGGCTTGCTCATACTCCTGACGGGCGGCGGCCTGATTCATCTGACGGTCCAACCGTTGGATAACCGGCTTGGTATCGCCGGCGAGGAACCCTGCCATGGCGTCGACGTCGGCGCGGTAGGCGGATTCCGTGACGCCGCTCACCTCGGGAACACATGGCCCCGAGCACCTGCCGATGTCGAAGTAGAGACACGGTCGCTTGGCCCGAGCACGCTGGTCGAAGAACGAGTTCGAGCACGTCCTGACCGGGAACACACGGGTGAGGGCATCGAGGGTGTCGCGGATCGCCCAGGCGTGGCCGTAGGGCCCGAAGTAGCGGACCTGTTTGCGCTTCGCGCCGCGCAAGACCTGCGCGCGGGGCCAGCGCTCCCCCACGGTGAGGGCCAGATAGGGGTAGGACTTGTCGTCGCGGTACCGGATGTTGAACCGGGGCCGGTGTTGCTGGATGAGGTTGAACTCGAGCATCAGGGCATCGACCTCGGTGGAGGCAGTGATCCACTCCACCGTTTCGGCCGCGATCGTCATCGCTTCCGTCCTGGGGTGCAAGGGTTTCGACCAGTAGGAGGCGAGCCTCTTCCGCAGGGAGGTGGCCTTCCCGACATAGACCACGCGCCCGTCACCGTCGCGGAACAGGTAGGCACCAGGGAGGTCGGGGATCGAGGAGGCCTGCGGCCGAGGAACGCTCACAACGTCATTCTAGGTTCGGCGCCGACGAAGGCCGTGGAGCCCGTGTGACTACTTGGCGACGATGAAGATGCCGTTCATCACCGTTGGATGCACGTCACATTGGAACTTGTAGGTGCCGGCCGGCAATCCACCAACGTGGTACGTGGTCGGCGACGCCGTGAGAGGTCCGGTGAAGAGAACCTTATTCGACGAATCGTAGATCGCAACGTTGTGATTGAACGGATCCTGGTTGTCGAACACGATCTTGAACGCTTTGTCAGCAGGCGCCGCCAGGCAGCTCTTGTCGAACGCGGTGTTGAGCGCGGTGATACTCAGGTTCGTACCAGTGGGCGAGCAGACCGTGGCCGTTTGGGCGAGCGCCGTCGGCGTCGGGCTCGGCGCCGCGATCTCGACGCCCTTCGCGGAGCCGAGGACACCGACAAGGAGCGAGGTCGTGCTTACGTCGTACCACGACAGATAGGTGTTGGAGCCATCGGGACTGACACCCAATGCGGGTTCCGTGCCGCCCAGGGTGCCGGGGGTGTCGACGGGCGCGAGCGCCGACGCGGATGCCCCGCTCGCGAGCTTCACGGAGTCGCTGCCCTTGTCGTACCACGTGACCGACACTGCGCCAGAATCGTCCGCCGCCACTCCGGTGGTCCACGTGGCGTTCCCGACTGCTTGCGGGTCCGGATCGACCACGTCTGCGACTTTCTTGGTGGACCACGCGCCGGGCGCTCCGGTGGTGAGTTCCACGGTGCCGTTGCCCGTGTAGTACGACAAGAGGACCGTTCCGTCCTTCGCGACGGTGGCGTCCAGTCCGATGCCGGCGACCTTGGCCGCAACCTTCTCGGTTGACCAGGTCGTGGTGGGTGTCGTTGTGGTGGCAGCCGAGCCGGCGGCGGGCTGGGTGGCGAGCATGACGCCGACCGAGGGATCCGCGTAGGCGACCTCCATGCCGTTCGACGTCAACAGGAGCTGCGTGTTGCCAGCCGGGCACCCGTTACAACCCTTGAGGGTCGCCACCGTCGTGACGTCCCATCCCTTGTTCCCCGGCGTTGCAACGTCAACCTCACCGGTTCCCGATGCCGTCGAAGTGAACGCCACCCACGGGGTCCCGGCGGCGTCAAGGGCGATCGAAGGCCTGCCAATCTCGCCCGCTTCGGAGAGCGGTGGGTCGACCGTGAGTACGTGTGTCGCGACTGAGGCGAGCCCCGCCGTTCCACCGTCTGTCTCCCAGATCCCGTCGGGGCCCGTCCACACGGTGTGGGGAACCCCGTCGGCACCGATCGCGATATCCGTCCCGTTCGTGTTCGTGGCGAGGATGTTCTTCAGATGAGTGTCCACGGCGGGTGCATAGGGCCACACGATCCCCGTTACCGAGGGAACGGCAACGGCGGCCGCACCATGGGTCCAGATGTTGTTCTTCTCGCTCGAGATGAGGACGGACGGCACACCAGGAGTAAGGAGCGGTCTCGGGATGGGGATGGCACCCTTCTTGAGTTTCTCGGTGAAGCCGAAGTAGGAGATATAGGGAACGCCGTCCTTGTCCATAGCGACGGCGTTGCCCATCCCGACGTTGTCCAGGTTGTCGGCCACCATGGGGATGAACTCGGTTCCCGAACCGTAGGAGACTGTCGCTACGGGGAGGGTGCTGCATGCGGCCCCTGCGAGGGCGGCGACACAGATACCGAGGATGATCCGCTTCGACACGTCGGCGGGAATCCTAGCAAGCATCGTCAACCAGAGAAGAGGGCGGGCTCAGGAGCTTCTGCGGGGAGAGCGGGCCGGGCGAGGACCTCAGCCAGGAAGCGGCCCGTGTGGGACGCAGGATCTGCCGCTATCGCCTCCGGGCTGCCCGTGGCAACGATGGCACCGCCGCCGTCCCCTCCCTCAGGCCCCATGTCGATGATCCAGTCGGCGGTCTTGATGACGTCCAGGTTGTGCTCGATCACCAGAACCGTGTTCCCCGTGTCGACGAGCCGCTGGAGGACCTGGAGGAGCTTGCGGATGTCCTCGAAGTGCAGGCCGGTGGTTGGTTCGTCCAAGACGTAGATGGTGTTACCGGTGGCCCGTTTGTGCAGTTCCGAACTCAGCTTGATTCGCTGCGCCTCACCCCCCGACAGCGTCGGCGCCGGCTGGCCCAGCCGCACGTACCCGAGTCCTACATCCGACAGTGTCTGCATGTGCCGCTTGATCGGCGGGATGTTCTGGAAGAACTCAAGCGCCTCGGCGACGGACATCTCCAGCACGTCCGCGATGCTCCGCCCCTTGTACTTCACCTCGAGCGTCTCGCGGTTGTAGCGCTTCCCCTTGCACACCTCGCACGTGACGTAGACATCGGGGAGGAAGTGCATCTCGATCTTGATCTGCCCGTCGCCCGCGCAGTTCTCGCAGCGTCCCCCACGGACGTTGAAGCTGAACCTGCCCGGTTGGAACCCGCGGAGTTTGGCCTCGGGCACCTGCGCGAAGAGCTTCCGGACATGGTCGAAGACGCCGGTATAGGTCGCCGGGTTGGAACGGGGGGTCCGCCCGATCGGCGATTGATCTATATCGATGACCTTATCGACCTGTTCCCAGCCGAGCAGCTTCTTGTGCTTGCCGGGGAGCATGCGCGAGCGGTAGATGCGCTGCATGAGCGCGCGAAGGAGCACGTCCTGCACCATCGTCGACTTCCCGCTCCCCGACACTCCGGTCACGCAGACGAAGAGCCCGAGCGGGATATCGACTGTCACGTTCTGCAGGTTGTGTTCGCTCGCACCTTGGAGCTTGAGCGTGCGGCTGCCGGGGACGCGGCGGATCTGTGGCGTCGGGATCTGCCGGCGCCCCGACAGGAACTGACCTGTGATGCTCCGATCGCACTCCAGGAGTCCCTTCAGATCGCCGGAGTAGACGATCTCCCCGCCTTGCTCGCCTGCCAACGGACCGATGTCGACGATGAAGTCTGCCTCACTGATGGTGGCCTCATCGTGCTCGACCACCACCAGGGTGTTGCCCAGATCCCGGAGCCGGACCAGCGTGTCGATGAGCCGCTTGTTGTCCCGCTGGTGGAGCCCGATCGAGGGTTCATCCAGGATGTAGAGGACACCGACCAACCCGCTGCCGATCTGGGTGGCGAGGCGGATCCGTTGCGCCTCTCCCCCCGCCAGGGTGCCGGCCGCGCGATCGAGCGAGAGGTAGTCAAGCCCGACGTCCACCAGGAAACGGAGGCGTTCGCGGATCTCCTTGAGAAGCCGCTCGGCGATCATCGCCTCCCGCTCGGAGAGCACGATCGTCTCCATGAAGGCGAGGGTGTCGCGCACCGACTTCTGGGTGAGCTGGGAGATATTGAGTCCGTCCACCGTGACCGCGAGCGTCTCGGGACGAAGGCGGGCTCCCTTGCACGCGCGGCACGGGATCTCGCGCATGAACTGTTCGAGCTTCTCCCGTTGGGCGTCAGACTCGGTCTCGGAGTGGCGGCGTTCCACGTTCGTGAGCACGCCCTCGAACGTCGTGTCGTAGGACCGCTGGCGGCCGTACCGGTTCTTGTATCGGACGTGCACCTTCTTGTCCGACCCGTAAAGGAGGACGTCGCGTGCCCTCTTGGGAAGCTTCCGCCAGGGGGTGTCGAGCGAGATGTCGTGCGTATCGGCAACTGCCTCCAGCACCCGGTTCCAGTACTCGAGCGTGGCGCTCGCCCACGGCGCGAGTGCGCCCTCGCTGACGCTCAGGTCGGGATCGGGAACCACGAGCTCCGGATCGACCTCGAGCCGGACGCCCAGTCCGTCACATGTCGTGCACGCCCCATACGGCGAGTTGAACGAAAAGTTCCGCGGCGCGAGTTCTTCGTAGGACAGCCCACAGTAGGTGCAGGCCAACGCCTCCGAGAAGGTCTGGATCTCCTCGTGACCCTCGTGGGTGGTCACGGCCACCGCGGCGATCCCTTCGGCGAGCTCCAACGCCGTCTCGATGGAGTCGGCCACCCGGCGGCGGATGTCCGTCTTGGCGACCAGCCGGTCGACCACGACTTCGATGGTGTGCTTGTAGGTCTTCGCCAGACGGATGGGCTCGGACAGGTCCTTGACCTCGCCGTCGATCCTAGCCCGCGGGAATCCCTTGCGGGCCAGTTCTCCCAGCAGCTGACCGTACTCCCCTTTCCGCCCGCGAACGATTGGCGCGAGGATCTGGAACTTCGTACCCTCGGGCAGTTCCAGCACCTGATCAACGATCTGGTCGGGCGTTTGGCGGCCGATGGGCCGACCGCAGTTCGGGCAGTGGGG
>JAXDJY010000123.1:0-2906 GCA_034667445.1 Actinomycetota bacterium
GGCCGCGGGCGCGCCCCCCGCGCCCCGCCGGGGCCCCCGCGACGCGAAGACCGAACCACCTGCCCGGAAGCGTCCGTTGCGGCCCGATCTCAAGATCCTTGCCACCTACGTCTTCCGCGGTCCGAACTACTGGTCCTACGAACCGAGCGTTCGGCTGCTCGTGGACCTCGGCAACCTTGAGGACTGGCCGTCCAACACGATCCGGGGCTTCAACACGAAGCTGTTGAAGACGCTTCCCGGCGTGGGGTTGCACTCGTGTTCGCTCGGCAAGGTGGGCGGGTTCGCGGCGCGGCTGGAGGATGGGACCTGGCTCGGCCACGTGGCCGAACATGTCGCGCTGGAACTGCAGCGCGAATCGGGCGCCCACATCTCCCGGGGGAAAACCCGGAGCGCGGGCGCGGCCGGCCAGTACAACGTGATCTTCGGCTACGCCGAGGAGCAGGTAGGGTTGGCCGCCGGGCGTCTCGCGGTCCGGCTGGTGGATCATCTGGTGAAGGCGGAGCCCGGGTTCGACTTCCCGGCGGAGCTCGAGGCGTTGATCCGCCTCGCCGAACGCCGGCAGTTCGGCCCCAGCACCCAGGCGATCATCGACGAAGCCCTGAGCCGCGACATCCCGTTCATCCGTCTCAACGAGGGCTCGTTGGTGCAGCTGGGTCAGGGGAAGTACCAGCAGCGCATCCGGGCAACCATGACTTCGAAAACCTCGGCCCTGGCCGTGGACATCGCGAGCGATAAGAAGATGACCAACCAGCTCCTGGCCTCGGCGGGTTTGCCCGTTCCCAAGAGCGAGGTTATGCGGACCGAGGACGAGGCCGTGGCTGCTGCCAGGCGCATCGGGTTCCCCGTGGTGGCGAAACCGCTCGATGGCAATCACGGGCGCGGGGTCGGGTTGGATCTGCGAACCGATCGCGCCGTTCGCGCGGCATTCAAACGCGCCCTCGGCCAGTCGCGCGGCGGGCGCGTCGTGGTGGAGTCGTTCGTCACCGGAAGCGACTTCCGCGTCCTCGTTGTCGGTGGCCGGATGGTTGCGATCGCCGAGCGCGTCCCCGCGCATGTGGTCGGTGACGGGAAGCACACGGTCGCCCAGCTGGTCGAGAAGACGAACCAGGATCCGCGCCGCGGCATCGGTCACGAGAAAGTGCTCACGCGCATCAGGGTCGATGACGCCGCTGTGGAGCTCTTGAAGAAACAGAAGTTCCCCTTGGACGCCGTCCCGCCGAAAGGCGAGATCGTGTTGCTGGCCGCGACCGGCAACATGTCGACCGGCGGGATCTCCATCGACCGGACCTGGGAGGCCCACGAGGACAACGTCGAGATCGCAGAGGAGGCAGCCCGGGTCGTGGGGCTCGACGTGGCCGGGATCGACTTCCTCGCGCCCGACATCGCGAAACCGGTCCGGGAGACGGGTGGTGCGATCGTAGAAGTGAATGCGGCGCCGGGGTTCCGGATGCATACCCACCCCACGGAGGGCGAGCCGCAGTTCGTGGCCAAGCATGTGCTGGATCTGCTGTTCCCGCCGGGGACGCCGAGCCGGATCCCGATCATCGCCGTCACCGGTTCGAACGGGAAGACGACAACCACCCGGATGATCGCGCACATCTTCCGCGGGATGGGCCGCGATGTGGGTATGACCACAACCGACGGCATCTACATCGACGAACGCCTGGTGCGGCGCGTGGACGCCTCGGGTCCGAAGTCCGCGCAGATGGTCCTGCAGAACCCGCGCGTGGACTTCGCCGTGTTCGAGGTAGCACGGGGAGGGATCCTTCGCGAGGGACTCGGGTACGGACACAACGATGTGGGCGTCGTGTTGAACGTCACCGGCGATCACCTCGGGTTGAAAGAGATCCACACGATGGAGCAGTTGGCCGCCGTGAAGCGGGTGGTCGTAGAGGCCGTGCCGCGAAGCGGCGCGGCCGTGTTTAACGCCGACGACCCGCTTGTGTTCGAGATGCGCCGGGCATGTAGCGGCGGTGTGATCCTTTTCTCGATGCAGGAGAACAACGACGTGGTCGAACGGTGGGTCCGCCGAGGACGGAAGGCAGTCGTCCTGGAGCGGAGCGGCCGGGGCGAGATGATGGTGATCAAGGAAGGCCGCCGGACCATGCCCATCGCGTGGGTGCACACGCTCCCGTCTACCTTCGAGGGCAAGGCGCGGATGATGGTGCAGAACGCGATGGCGGCCGCGGCCGCCGCGCATGCATCCGGTGCCCACCTGCACGACATCCGCCAGGGACTACGGACGTTCACGACATCCATCTATCAGGCGCCCGGCCGGCTCAACGTGTTCGATCTGGACGGGGTGAAGATCATCTTGGACTACGCGCACAACGCGGCGGGCTTGGAGAACCTCGGCGAGTTCGTCGAGCGCCTCGTCGCCGGTGCGGGCGACGGCGCGCGCCCGGGAGAGGCGTCCTGGTCCGCGAACCTCCGCGTCGGTGTGGTGGCGACCGCGGGCGACCGGCGGGACGAGGATATGCGCGAACTCGGCCGGGTCGCCGCGCGCTATTTCGACGAGGTCATCGTGCGCGAGGACGCCCGTCCGCGCGGACGTAACCGCGGGGACACCGCGGCGCTGATCATGGAGGGCGTCGAGGAGGCGGTCGCGGCCGGCGGCGCCCGGGCCGGGAGCGTGGAGATCGTCCTCGACGAGATGGAGGCCGCCCGGCTCGCGCTGGATCGATCCCGCCCAGGAGATCTCGTGGTCCTCTGCGTCGATCACGCCACGGAGGTCTTCCGAGAGATCGAGGCCAGGCGGGGGAGCGCCACGCCGCAGGGTCTGGCCCCGCGCGAGGTGGGTTCGCTGGAAGCCGTGGGCGGGGACCCCGATCTCCTCGACGTCTGAGAAGCTCGCTCTATGGAAGACGTAACGCTCGATCAGGATGCCGTTCGCCGGGAGCTGGAAC
>JAXDJY010000124.1:0-4354 GCA_034667445.1 Actinomycetota bacterium
GTCGGCCGTCACGCATTGGGACGAACGCTGCAGGACCGGCTGCCTCGCGGTCACCACCACCGTCGCCGCCCTGGTTCGGGGGGAAGGCGCGGAGGAGGCGGTTCGATCTGCGTTGAAGGTCGTGGCCGATCGCGCCGGCGGCGAGGAACTCGAGTACCTGGTCGGCGCCGCCGGGACCGAGCGACCGATCGACGGCCCGGATCAAGGCTTCGTCTTCTTCACCACCGGCGTCGCGCTGCGGGTGGCGGGAGAGGAACGCGGGTTCGAGGAGGGGCTTCGGGAGGTCATCGCCCTGGGTGGCGATACCGACACCAACGCGGCGGTGGCGGGCGCCCTACTTGGCGCACTGCACGGTGTCGATGGCATCCCCGAACCGTGGCTTGAGCTGATCGCGGAGAGCCGCGAGATCCGGCTGGAGGCCCAAGCCGTAGCGGTGCTGGCCGCCGCGGGGCAGGGTTAGTACCCGGCCCCGGCGGCGGTGTACTCGTCGTCTGGACCGGGGAGTCGCCGGATCAATCCGGCGCCGGTCAGTTCGGCGAGGATCCGCCCCGCGAGCGCGGAGCCGATACCGAAGCGTTGGGCCAGGCTGTCCCTGGTCCACACGTCCTCGTGGTTCCTGGTGAGCGCGTGGAGGATGGTCGTCCTCGCATGCGCCTCGGGGCTTTCGAGCTGTGTCTGCATCTATTTCACCTCCTTCCTGGCGTCGCATCTCGGCGGCGCCAGCGCTAGTTTCCTGCGGCGATGAGCTGCATCGCACCGGTTCCCGGCAACCTTCATCCCACGTTCACCGGGCGTTCGCCGGGGGTGTAACGCCGAGTGGGAAACGTGAGACTGTGGCCCATCACACGCAGGAGGTTGCGATGGACGACACGATCAAGATCTACGGGGCGACCTGGTGTCCCGACTGCCGGCGAGCGAAGAAGTTCCTCTCCGACCAGCGGATCGCGTTCGAATGGCACGATCTGGAGGTCGATCCGGACGGTCAGGCGGTAGTGCAAGCTCGCAATGATGGTAACAACATCATCCCCACGGTGATATTCCCCGACGACACGCACCTCTCCGAGCCCACGAACGAGGAGCTGGCCGAGAAGCTCGGGATCCAGCGGACCGCAGAGATGCACGCGTACGACCTGATCATCGTCGGCGGCGGGCCCGCGGGACTCACGACCGCCATCTACGCGGCCCGTGAGAACCTCACGACGTTGATCGTCGACTCCAAAGGACTGGGCGGACAGGCCGGCGTCACCGAGCGGTTCGACAACTACCCGGGGTTCCCCGAGGGCATCGCCGGCCAGGAGCTTGCCGATCGGTTCGTCAAGCAGGCCGAGCGCTACGCCGTGGAGATGCTTCAGGCGGTAAGCGTCACGAAGATCATGCGCGAGCCCGGAGGGATGCTCGAGGTCCACACCGCAACCGGCGAGCATTACGACGGCCACGCGGTGATGGTCGCCACCGGCTCGTCGTATCGCCGAACCGACGCCGAGGGTGAAGACGAACTCATCGGCGCCGGCATCCACTTCTGCGCCACCTGCGACGGCCCGTTCTATAAGGGCTCACACGAACTGATGGTGATCGGCGGCGGCAACTCCGGTCTGGAGGAGGGGCTGTTCCTCGCGCAGTTCACCGATAAGGTCACCGTTGTGGAATACGGCGACACCCTTCGCGGCTCGAAGATCCTCCAAGACAAGGTGCTCCACCATCCGAAGATGGATGTCCTACTGAACCACGCGGTGAAGTCCTTCTCCATGAAGGACGACGGGAGCGGGAAGCTCGGAACGGTGGTCATCGAGGATCGGGCCACCGGCGAGTCCGAGGAGCACCACCCGGCAGCCGCGTTCGTCTTCATCGGGTTGGATCCCAACACCGGCTTCCTCAAAGGTTCCGTCGGCCTGGACGAACGGGGGTTCGTCGCGACCGACACCGCGACGTACATGACCGACCTGCCGGGCGTGTTCGCCGCCGGTGACGTCCGCGGCGGGTCGACCAAGCAATTGGCTTCCGCAGTGGGTGAGGGTGCGGCAGTGGCCATCCAGATCCGTCAGTATCTGGACCGAGAAGGAGTGGCGTGATGGAGGCATCCGAGATCTTCGAACGGATCCTGAAGGCCGACGAGAAGCTGAAGTACGCCACCGCGGCGAACAGCGACCAACGCCGTCAGCAGGCGATCGACCTGCTCCGCCAAGCTCTTGCCGACGCCGAAAGCATCCAGAACGAACCGCTCGCGGACCAGGTGAAGGTCAGGTTGATGGATCTGGGCGAGTCGGCGTAGCGCCAGCGCTACCGGTCTGCCGCCCAGACTAGGAAGACGGCTTGCAGCGCGGTCCGCTGCTCGGGGGGGAGCGACTCGGCATCCAGGGTGCCTGTGAGGCGGATCGTCTCGCGGATCTGCGTGAGGTAGTTGGTGCACCCGTCGCACTGAGCGAGATGTTCGTCGAAGCGAGCGCGATCTTCCGGCGACATGTCGCCCTCGATGTAAGCGGTCACCGCCTCGACCACGTCTCTGCACTCCATCTATCCACTCTCCATGTAAGCCTCGACCGCGCGGCGCACCTTGGCGCGCGCCCGGTGAAGGAGCACCCGTTGATTGGTCTCGGTTAGCTCCAAAGCGTTACGGACCTCCTCCGAGGTCCAGCCCAGGACGTCTCTGAGGCGGATGACCTCGGCTTGCATCGGTGGGAGGACCTCGATGGCGCTCCCGATCACGCGCCGAAGCTCCGAGCCCTCCAGCCGGTCCTGCGGGAAGGTGGTCCAGTCAGCGGGTAGCGAGGACCAGGCGTTCGGATGCGGGCCGTCCGATCCCTGGAAGAACGACTCGGGCAGGGCCGGCGCGTCCAGGTCGTCGCCCGCCAGCGCGGCGAACGGGACGCTTCGTCCCTCCCGCTGTCCTCGGGTCTTCGCGATGTTCGCGCAGATCCGGAAGATCCACGTCCTGAGCGAAGACCGCCCCTCGAAGCGGTCGATGCCCTGTAGCACGCCGAGCCACGTTTCCTGCGCGACCTCCTCAGCCACGGCCTGGGACTGAACGTACATCCTGGCCACGCGGATGAGCGCCGGCTGCAGACGTTCGACGAGTCCCATGAACGCGGCTTCGTCCCGTGCCCGCAAGCGAGCGATCAGGTCGAGGTCGTCCGGGGAGACCATCGTCGTCGAAGACACCGCAGGAGCCTAACGCGTCGTGCTCACGTACCCGATTGTCGTAGATACCCCCTGGGGGTATCCTCCAGACACAGCCAACGCAGGAGGAGTTGTGATGACGGATCCGGTGTGTGGGATGGCGGTCGAGGCGGAGTCGGCAGCGGCCGCGTGGGAGCACGAAGGCACCGTGTACTACTTCTGCTCGGTTGGGTGCATGGAACGGTTCCGCGCGGACCCCGGGCACTTCCTCACGATGGACCCCGGTGACCGGCAGATGTAGCCCCAGGAAGGACGCCCATGTACGGCTATTCGATGGATAAGAAGGCACTGCAAGATCGGTTGCGGCGCATCGAAGGACAGGTCCGCGGCCTGCAACGAATGATCGACGAGGACCAGTACTGCATCGACATCCTCACCCAGCTGAACTCAGTCGTTGCCGCGCTAAAGGCGGCAGGACTCGGGATCTTGGACGACCACGTTCGCCACTGCGTTCGGGAGAGCATCGAGGAGGGCAACGGCGACGCGAAGATCGAGGAACTCATGGCGGCCGTGGCGCGGCTCGCCGGGAAGTAGGGCAACGATGCAGACGCAAACCCATGAAGTATTGCTGGACATCGAGGGTATGACCTGCGCCTCCTGCGTGAACAAGATCGAGAAGGCTCTCGGTGAAGTGGGTGACGTCAGTTCGGCGTCGGTGAACCTCGCCACGCGGATGGCCAGTGTCAACGCAACCTCGGAGGATGCCGGGCCGCTCCTGGCGGCTGTCGCACGGGTGGGATATGGCGCACGGGTCCATACCGACGAACGGGCCCCTGAGGATGAAACGCGGTACTACCTCCGGCGGCTGGTGGTCGCCGTCCCGCTGACCCTTGCCGCCCTGATCCTCACCTTCTTGGCTCCCGAGCGCACCGTGTTCGCGTGGCTCACATGGGCGGTCGTCACGCCCGTGCAGTTCTACGCGGGGTGGCCGTTCCTGCGCTCAGCTGCGCGTGCGGCGCGGCACGGGACGACCACGATGGACACGCTGGTCGTCGTCGGCTCGCTGGCGGCCTATGGCTACAGCGCCGCGACCGTGCTCTCGGGCGGGATGCACCACTACTTCGACACGGGCGCGGTGATCGTCACGCTGATCCTGCTGGGCAAAACGCTCGAGTCCCGGGCACGGACCGCCGCGAGCGACGCCGCTCGCACGCTGCTGGAGCGGGGTGCGAAGGAGGCC
>JAXDJY010000125.1:0-3068 GCA_034667445.1 Actinomycetota bacterium
GGTTTCGACCTCGACTTCGATCGGAACTCCGCCCGCTTTCGCGCGTTCGACCGCCTGGGTCACATCCGACGCAGCTCTGAGGTGGTTGTCCTTGATGAGGATGGCGTCTGACAGTGACGCGCGGTGCAGGGAACCCCCCCCGGCGGCGACAGCCTCGCGTTCGACGGAGCGAAGGCCCGGGAGCGTCTTCCTGGTACAGAGGACCTGCGCGGGCGCGGCTGCATCGACGAATCGACGGGTCAACGAGGCGATGCCGGAAAGGTGCGCAAGGAGGTTGATCGCAGGCCGCTCCGCGCGGAGGACCGTTCTGAACGCTCCGTTGAGGGTCGCGATCACCGTTCCCGGCACTAGGGCCTCGGCATCACGGAGCCTCCAATCCTGCTCGATCTCGGCGCCGTCCTGATCGGCGGCCACATCGAACACGGCCCTCGCGACGTCGGCTCCCGCCAGGATCCCCGCTTCCTTCGCGATGAGATCCGCGGTGCAGCGGGCCGAAACGGGAACCACCAGTTCACTGGTGAGGTCGCCGGCGGGCGCGTCCTCTTCCAGAGCCCGGTGGACGATCGCGAGGTCTTCTGCGGTGGTGGGCATACGGTTTCGCGCCCGCGGGACGCTCTCGGCATGCTACCCGACCCCGCTTCGAACGCTGCGGTCGTCAGCGCGTCGCGAACATCCACACGGCGTGTCCAGCCGCGGCCGCTCCCGCGACGACGAACAGGGCGGCCGCCGTGGCCGACCGGAGCCGGCTCCACGCAGCCCGTCCGGCCACGAGGCAGACGAGCCCGACGACGAGTTCGATGGCGGAGGTGAGCCAGGCGGGCATCGACGGCGAGCCTACGCGTTGGGGCCTCGGCTAGGCTGTCCGTATGCGGATCGCGATCGTCGGCGGCACCGGTGCGGAAGGGTTCGGGCTGGCGGTGCGTTTGCTGCGCGCGGGCAACGATGTCGTCATCGGCTCGCGCGATCACGCGCGGGCTGCCGACGCCGCTTCGCGGGCAAGGGAGATCGTCGGCCCCGACGCCGCCGTGAGCGGTGCGACGAACGTGGATGCGGTGCCTGGAGCAGACGTGGTGATCGTCACGGTTCCGTTCGCTGGGCAGGCATCTATCTATGAGGGGTTGAAGCCGGCGCTGGATGAGGGAGTCGTCGTGCTGGACGCGACGAGTCCGCTCGCGACAGCGGTGGGCGGTAAGGCATGGGAAGTGCTTCGTCCGTGGGCGGGGTCGGCCGCGGAGCAGGCAGCGGCCATCTTGGGACCACGCGTGCGCATGGTCGCCGGGTTCCACACCGTCGCGGCGTCGGCGCTCGCAGATCTTGAGGGGCCCGTGGAGTCGGATGTGTTGCTGGCCGGTGACGACGTCGCCGCGGTGGCCGTCATCGGTTCGCTCGTCGAGATGATCCCCGGGTTGCGGTGGGTGCATTGCGGAGGACTCGCGATGGCGCGGGTCATCGAGACCCTGACGCCTCTCCTCATCTCGATCAACCGCCGGTACAGGCGCAAGGATGCAGGATTCCGGATCGTTGGGGCGAGCGATTGGGGCGCTCCCGCGTCGTGCGCGGCGAGGTCCCCCGGGACGACACGTCCGCCTGGCGCGGGGGAGATGGGGTTCCGGCGGGCGCGCTCGCCCTCTGCGCCGCGAGCGGGCACGTGCCCTTCCCGGAGCAGCCAGTTCTGTTCCGCGCAACGGTGGCCGACGTCATCGACCGCCACAGCTGAGGTCGCCTCGCCGGCGGCCCGGTCGTCGGGCCAAGAAGAATCCCCCGAACAACCCTTTGGTGAACCCCTCCGGTGGTCGAAGATGCCCCATATGGCCCGCAAGGTGCGGTTCGTCGACTTGTACATCCTGCTGGTCTCGCTGGCGGGTGCCGGCGTGCTCATCTGGGCGGGCGGTCAACGGACGCTTGCCGACTCCTCGAGCGCGCGCGGGTTCTGGCTCTTCGCGCTCTTGCTCCTGGTCGGAGAGGTCTTTCCCATCGCGATCCCCCGCAAGGGTGGAGAGGTCGAATACCTCACGGCCTCGACCACCTTCGCCATCGCGATGCTGATCGCTTACGGGCCGGCTGCCGCCATCCTCGCGCAGGTACTCGCGTCGGTCCTTGCCGATCTCTTCCAGCGCAAGAGCGCCTGGAAGGTTGTGTTCAACGTTGGACAGTACGCGCTGTCGTTGGCCGCGGCCGGGACCGTCTATCACGCGGCGGGAGGCACAGCGACCATCCACGGCTCTTCGTTGCCGGCGTTCCTGGCCGCCGGCATGGTCTTCTTCGTCACGAACGTGATCCTCACCGACGTGGTACTCGGCATGATGTCGGGCGTATCGCTCTCCGACTTCATCCGTCACGACATCCTCTTCCAGGCGCAGGCGACGCTTCCGCTCCTGGCGCTCGCGCCGGTGGTCATCGCGATCATGGACGAGAGCCTCTGGCTGGTTCCGCTCGTGGTTGCGCCGGAGGTGGCGGTGTGGTGGGGAACCCATCTGGCGATCGAGAACGCCCGGCTGGCGGATGAACTCCGCGTCTCACTGGAGCAGATGACCGACCTCGCACGCGCCAAGGACGACTTCGTGGCGGTCGTTTCGCACGAGTTGCGGACGCCGCTCACCTCGATCCAGGGCTACGTGAAGACGATGCTCCAGCTCGCCGAGGACCTACCCGCGGATCAGCGCAGGACTTTCCTGGAGGCGGCCGATCGCCAATCCGACCGTCTCCGCCGACTGATCGAACAACTCCTGGTGGTCGCTCGGCTGGAATCCGATGTCGAACCCTTGGCGCTGTCGCTGGTATCGATACCACGTCTTGCCTCCGATGTCGTGGACGAACTTCGTCCCCAGGCGCGCGGACACGTCTTCGATCTCCGTTCGCCCGCCGATCTTCCGTCCGTGCAAACGGATGAGGCGAAGGTGCACCAGATCCTGTCGAACCTCGTCGAGAACGCTCTGAAGTACGCGCCACCCGACACACGTATCTGGGTGCACGCGGAACCGGCGGTTCGAGGGGTGATCGTCAGCGTCGGCGACGAGGGGCCGGGTATCCCGGAGGAGGCGCAGGAACGCATCTTCGAGCGCTTCTAC
>JAXDJY010000126.1:0-4443 GCA_034667445.1 Actinomycetota bacterium
CGCGTCGTTCGCGGTGGCGGTGGTGTAGACGTTCTCGGTCATGCCAGGGCCTCCGTGAGCTGCGCCAGATCCGTGAGCCGGACGCCCTCATGGTCGGGGTGGCGGTTCCGTCGGTCGATGAGGACCGGGAACATCCCGAGGGCGGCGGGCGGATCGATATCGAATTCAGGATTATCGCCGATGTACGCGGATTCCGCAGGCGTCACCCCGGCGCGCGACATCGCGAGCTCATAGATCCGAGGGTCGGGCTTCTCGAACCCCTCAACGCCGCTGATCACCCGGATCGGAAACGCATCGCGGACGTCCAGTGCAGCCAGGAGATCGTCGAGCCACGCCTCGTAGTTCGACACGATGCCGAGGGTGGCGTCGCTCGCTGCGAACTCCGCCAGCATGGGCGGCACGTCGTCGAACAACGCGTAGTTGGACAGGTCGGTGAAGGCCGCGTAGAGGATCCCGCGGAGCCCGTTGCCGGACGGGAGTTCGAGGGCGTCGATCATGAGGTCGTAGACGCTCCCCCAGAACTGCTCGGAGCGATCGGCGCTGGTCGTCCAGAGTTCGTTCGCCTTGGCGGCGGCGCTGAAGCGCTCGGTGATCACGGCCGCTGCGTGGCGGACCTCCTCGTCCGTCCGTGGATGTCCCTCGCGGGTCACCACCGCGGCGAACAGTTCCGGGAACGAGGGCGCCGGGTGCACCAGCGTCTCTCCGGCATCGAAGAAGACGGCCTTGAACCTCACGGCGCCGATGATACCGAGGGGGTTCGCGTCGTCAGCGGGGGTCCCCTCCCTGCGCCCGGAGGGCGCGTTCCAACTCCGACCAGAGGCGAGCCACCTGACCCCGCAGCTCGTCTTCACTCCCCTCGTTGTCCAAGACGTGATCAGCGTGCCCGGCGAGCTCTTCCAGCGGGGGCTGCGCGGCCATCCGGGCTCGGGCGTCGGGTTCCGTCATGCCGCGTTCGATGAGCCGGGCGAGTTGACGTTCCGGCGAGGCCGCAACGACAACAACTGCGTCACACTTCGTGTACCCGCCCATCGGGATCAGGAGCGGAGTATCGAGCACGATGATCGTGTCCGTGCCGTCGTGGCGTGCGAGCTCCTCCTGGATCCTCGCCTCGACCACGGGATGGATCACCGATTCGAGGGCCCGGAGCTTGGCTGGATCTGCGAAGACGATCGCGGCGACGGCAGCGCGGTCGAGCTCACCATCAGCCCGCACCATCTCGGGTCCGAACAACGCGATGATCTCGGGGAACTGCGGAGAGGAGGAGGCGGCTGCCTCTCGGGCGAACGCGTCGGCATCCACGATCACGGCGCCGAGGTCGGCGAAGATGGCGGCGGCGGTTGATTTGCCCGAGCCGATCCCTCCGGTGAGTCCGACGAACAGCATGGGTCCGGGGGTCGGCGCCGGGCTCCCTGCGGGAGCCCGGCCATCCTTCCCTATTCGGAACGGCCCTCGCGCCGTTTCAGGTCTTCGAGGATCGACTCCAATGAGACCTCGTCGTCGGTCTTCGCCTCGGCCTCCGGCTCGGGGGCGGGGGTCGGCGATGCCGGCTCCGGGACGGGCGCCTCGGCCTCGACTTCGACCTCGACTTCCGCCTCCGGCGCCTCTGCTTCTGGTTCGGGCGTCGCAGCCGGCGTCGGAGCGACCTCAGCGACCTCGGCAACCGGGGCCGGTACGGCTTCAGCCGCCGGTTCGGTAGCCGCTGTCTCGGCGGTTTCATCAGGAGCGCCTTCTGCCTCCGCGACGGCGTCGAGGATGGCCTGTGGCACCGCGATGGTCGACACCATGTCCGGACCCGGAGCTGCGGCCGGTTCGGCGGCCTCGGCCTCGATCTCGGGCTTGCGTGGGGTCGGCGGTGCCGCGGTGACCTGGCGCATCGAGAGGCTCACCCTGCGGCGGCTCACGTCGACGTCGATCACCTTCACCTGCACCTCGTCACCGACCGAGAGCACCGACTCGGGCGTGTCCACGTGCTCGTGGCTGAGCTCGGAGATATGGACCAGACCCTCGATGCCCTGGGCCACCCGAACGAACGCACCGAACGGCACGAGCTTGGTGACCTGGCCGTTGAGGATCTCTCCGGCTTGGTACTTCCGCTCGAACTCTTTCCAGGGGTCTTCCTGCGTGGCTTTCAACGACAGCGACACGCGCTCGCGGTCCAGATCAACATCGAGCACCTCGACATCGACCTCCTGGCCGACGGCGACAACTTCCTGCGGGTGGTCGACATGCTTCCAACTGAGTTCGGACACATGGACCAATCCATCCACGCCGCCCAGATCGACGAACGCCCCGAAGTTCACGATGCTGCTCACCGTGCCCTTTCGTCGCTCGCCCTTTGTGAGCTGGGTGAGGAATGTCTTGCGGCCCTCGGACTGCGACTCCTCCAGGAACGCGCGGCGGCTGAGCACCACGTTGTTCCGATTGCGGTCGAGTTCGATGATCTTGCATTCCAACTCCGTGCCGACGAACGGCGCGAGGTCGCGGACCCGGCGGAGATCGACGAGCGACGCGGGCAGGAACCCGCGAAGGCCGATGTCCAGGATGAGCCCGCCCTTGACGACCTCGATGACCGGACCCTTGATGGTCTGGCCCGATGTCATGACCTCTTCGATCTTGCCCCACGCGCGCTCGTATTGCGCGCGCTTCTTGGACAGGATGAGACGGCCCTCCTTGTCCTCCTTCTGGAGCACCAGGGCCTCGATCTTGTCGCCGACCTTCACGACCTCATTCGGGTTCACGTCGTGGCGGATCGACAGTTCCTTGGATGGGATCACGCCCTCGGACTTGTAGCCGATGTCCAACAGGACCTCGTCGCGGTCGATCTTCACGACCTCGCCGTCGACGATGTCGCCGTCGTTGAAGTCGCGGAACGACGCCTCCATCGCTGCGATCAGCTCTTCAGGCGTCAGGTCGCGCTCGTGCACTACCGGCGCTGGTGCCGCCTCGGGGACGGCTTCTGCAACGACCTCCGAGGCTTGGGGCTCGGCGGGCACGTCGATGCCAGCCGTGGTCTCTACGTCACTCATGCTGTGGTTCTCCTCCCGGCGGGCGAGGACTCACCGACTCGCGGCTTTTGATTTGCGAGCGGCGCAGGAGCCCCTGCCGCCATGGAAGATGGTAGTTGCGGGCCGGAGCGACCGTCAAACCAACGCCGCTCAGGGCAACCTCAATGGCCCTCGGGAGCGGCCTCGGCCCAGTTGGGGCCCCAGCCGATATCGGCCTGGAGCGGCACGTTCAGTTCGAAGGCGTGCTCCATCCGCTCCCTGATGATCTCCGCGGCCTCTTTCACGTTGGCTTCCGGTACCTCGAAGACCAGCTCGTCGTGGACGTTCAAGAGGATGTGGCAGTCGAGGTCCGGGCGCTCGGTGAGGGCTCGGTCAACCGCGATGATGGCGACCTTGAAGACGTCCGAGGCGCTCCCCTGGATCGGGGCGTTCAGTGCCTGACGGCGTCCGAGATCTCGGACCCGCGGGTTCGCGGCCTGGAGTTCCGGGATGTAGCGCCGGCGGCCCAGGAGCGTCTCGGTGAACCCCTCGACGGTGGCACGTCCCACCTGGATGTCGAGATAGCTCTTGATCCCCGGGAACCCCTCGAAGTACCCCTCCATGATTTCCTGCGCCTCGTCCGGCGCGATGTCCAGCCGCGTCGCGAGGCCCCACGAGTTCATCCCGTACGCCAGGCCGTAGTTGACCGCCTTGGCTCTGCGACGGAGCTCCTGATCGACGGCTTCTAGCGGAAGCCCGAACACCTTCGCCGCCGTCGCCGCGTGGATGTCGACGCCGGTCTCGAAGGCCTCGCGCAGTCCTTCGTCGCCGGAGAGGTGGGCGAGGACCCGGAGCTCGATCTGGGAATAGTCGGCAGCCAGGAGCACGTCGCCCGGTTCGCCCGCGACGAACGCCCGGCGGATCTGGCGGCCCAGCTCGCTTCTCACGGGGATGTTCTGCAGGTTGGGGTTGGACGAGGAGAGCCGGCCGGTCGCGGCGACCGTTTGGTTGAACGACGTGTGGACGCGGCCGTCGCGCGGGTCCACGAGCCGGGGCAGGGCCTCGAGGTAGGTCGAGTTGAGCTTGTCCAGTTCGCGCCAGCTGAGTAGTGCGTCGACGATCGGGTGAGCTTCGCGGAGCTTCTCCAGGACGCTGGCATCCGTCGAGAGTTCTCCCTTCGGCGTCTTCTTGCCCGGCTGGAGGCCCAGCTTCTCGTAGAGGATCTTCCTGAGCTGCGGTGGCGAGTTCAGGTTGAAGTCCTCACCCGCCTGCTGGTAGACCTCCGCCTTGAGGGTCGCCATGCGGTCCCTGACGGACTCCCCCATCTCGGCGAGGTAGTCGATGTCGAGCGCGATCCCGCGCGCCTCCATCTTCGCGAGCACCGAGCTCAGCGGGAGTTCGACGGTGTCGTACAGCTCACGCAGGCCCGCGCTATCGATCCGCTCCTCCATCACCGGCG
>JAXDJY010000127.1:0-2919 GCA_034667445.1 Actinomycetota bacterium
ATCCGGCTCCGCCTGTGATGAGGAGGTGATCGGACGCGCTCGGCATGGGACAAGTCTATCGGGAGAGGTCTGCGGCCTGATGCAGGACGCTCGAAGTGGCCTTCACCGTCCGCTCCCAGGTGTACCCCGTGACGCGCGCGAGTCCTTTCGCCTTCAGCATCGCGCGGAGGTCGGCATCGGCGAACAGCTCGTCCAACCCGGAGGCGATAGAGCCGGGGTCCGTGGGATCGACGAGCACGGCGGCATCACCCGCGATCTCAGGCAACGACGACGTGTTCGATGTGAGCACGGGAACGTTCGCAGCGAACGCCTCCAACACGGGGAACCCGAACCCCTCTGCCAGCGAGGGGTAGGCGAGCGCCTCGGCGCCGGAGAGGAGCGCGACACGATCGGCGTCGCTCACGTAACCGGTCCGAACCACACGAGCGCGTGCGTCGGGCGGCAGCGCGCCGACCGCCGCGTCCACCTGCGCAGACGCATCGGGGAACCAGTTCACCGGCCCTCCGGCGATCACCAGCCACGCGGTCCGATCCTCGAACAACCCGAACGCCTTGACCAGCGCCGGCAGGTTCTTCCGGGGCTCGATCCCACCGATGAACAGCGCGTACCGGCCGCCTATCGCGAACCGACGGCGGATATCGGCGACGACCGGCGGCGGGGCTGCGGTGAAGGCGGCCTGCTCCACCCCGTGAGGCACCACATGGATCCGAGACTCCTCGATCGAGGGTGCGAACCGGACGAGGTCTTCACGAACAGCCGTGCTCGGCACGATCACGCCGGGTGCGCCGCCAACCGAGGCCAGGAGCGCCCGACGCCAGCGTTCGTCGATGTGCGGTGCGGTCTCGGGATGTTGGACGAAGGCCAGGTCGTGGACGACGGGCACCACACGGCCCGAACGACCCGTGGCCGGCGGGAGGAAGTTGGTCGCCAAGAACAGGTCGTAGTCACCGGCGAACCATTCCACCCGCGGGAACCCGGTTCGCCAGGCGAGCGGTTGATAGAGGCGGGCCGGGAATCGGCTTGCGCGCTCGGAGAGGTTCGGGGCCTCGTCGGGGAAGAAGCGCCGAGGACGAAGAAGGCCCTTGGCATGGAGGTACCACGCCACGAACGCCGTCTCCGGATCGGCTTGCGGGAGGTGCGTGATGATCGCCCGGGTATACCGTCCGACGCCGGTCGGACGCGGCCCGATGGCGGGCCGGGCGTCGATCACAACCCTCACCCGAACCGCCGCCGATATCTACCGACCACCAGTGCCGCCGAAGCCGAAGCGACCCATACCACCCCCAGCGCAACCGCCACCGGAATCACGCGGTTCGGATCCTTGCCCGTCTCGCCGAGCTTGGTGTGCACCCGCCACAAGACCCAGACCCACATCACCATCCCGACTATCCCGAACGCCACCCCGACATAGGCTGTTGACCGGCCCGGTGCGTTCCTCCCGGACCTCGCCGACTCCCCTAATGAGCGCAACCCAACGACGACGGCGGCCGGAGACGTGGCGCCCATCACGAGCGGTCCGATCCCGGCCAGGACGAACGAGCTGACCGCCGAGCGGAACCCGGGCAGGGACGCCCGTTCCTCCCGGAACACTCAGTTCACCTCGACACGGCTCTGGTCGCCCACCACCAAGCGATTCACGCCGATCTCTCCGGAACGGCGCACGGTCACGCCGCGCCCCAGGATCGACCCGGTGAGCCCGTGCACGCCCTCGATCCGGCATTCCTCCATGACGATGGCGTCCCGGATCGAGCTGTCGCGAACCGTGCAGTCACGTTCGATCGAAACGTCCGGCCCGATCTCACCGTCATCGATCAGGCACCCGGGGCCGATCACGACCGGACCGTGGATGACGCTCCGGCGGACCTTCGCACCGGCGCCGATCACCGACACCCCGTCGATCTCGGACTCCGCATCCACTTCCCCGGCAATGTCGGACTTTCGCACTGATAGCATCATGCGGTTCGCCTCGAGGAGATCCTCCGGCTTGCCCGTGTCCTTCCACCAACCGCCGACCATCTCCGCGCGAACCGTTCGTCCGTGATCGATGAGCCACTGGATGGCGTCGGTGATCTCGAGTTCGCCTCGATGGCTGGGCCTGATGGCGTTCACCGCCTCCAGGATGGGATCGTCGAACAGGTAGACGCCGACCAACGCCAGATCGCTGATGTGGTCCGTGGGCTTCTCCACCAACGACACAACCCGCTCCCCCTCGAGGACGGCGACGCCGAAGCGTTCGGGCTCCGGCACCCGGGCCAGGAAGATCTGCGCGTCCGGTCGCGTTCGTTCGAATTCCTCGACGAACCGGGTGAGCCCCTCCAACAGGACATTGTCGCCGAGATACATGAGGAAGGGCTCTCCCCGCACGAAGTCCGACGCGATGAGCACCGCGTGCGCCAACCCGAGCGGCGCATCCTGCGGGATGTAGGTGACGTGCACGTCCCACCTGGACCCGTCGCCCACGGCCGCCTCCACCTCGGATGCGGTCGAGCCGACGATGATCCCGACCTCGGTGATCCCCGCGTCCCGGATGGCCTGCACCGCATGGAACAGGATGGGCGTCCCCGCGATCGGGATGAGCTGCTTGGCCTGCGTGTGCGTTATGGGGCGCAGGCGGCTCCCCTCGCCGCCCGACAGGATGAGTGCACGCATGCCGGCCAGTCTGGCAGGTGCCGGCCGCCGGGGTGAACCGCGTCACGCCACGGGCAGACAGCCCGGGGATGTCGTGGGCGTCGGCGACGTCGTCGACGGTGGCTGATAGGCAGTCGTCACGAACAGCGCGACGTCGTTGCCTGCGAGAAGCGTCGCCGGCACCGCTTTCACGGCCAAGTTCGGGAAGTACGGATGCACCACGGCAACCCGGTTCTCCGCGTTCTTGGATCCGGCGGCGTATGCGAGGACCGAGCCTTTGACGGTCGCGCC
>JAXDJY010000128.1:0-8053 GCA_034667445.1 Actinomycetota bacterium
CCTCCGGACACGACAACCCGCGCCTCCTCAAGGCTCGGCCCGCTCGCGGCCTCGTCATGGCGTTCGACGCGCCGCGCGCGCTTGCATCCGTCGGGGATGTCGATCTCGACCGGCACAACGTTGGCCGTCCCGCCCGTGGCCGCAGCCACGAACGCCTTCGGACTCACGATCACCAACCGGGGCGTCGGGCCCTCGAGCACCACATCCACCACCAGCGATCCGCCCGCGATGCGCGTTCGGGCGGCGTCGGCGCCCGAGATGTCCACGGCGTTGGCCATGAGCGGTGCGCCGAGCTTGGCTTGCAGGCGGCCGGCGACATCGCGTGCGCCGTAGCTTGACGCGAAGAGGATGAGTTCGGGGTTGTGCATACGGACCAACTCCTGGAGTGCGTGCGCCGCTGGCTGCGCCAGATAGTCGGCGTACACGGGGTCATCCGATGCATACACGGTGCTCGCACCGTGGTTCCCGAGTTCTCCGACCGACGCGGTCGCGCCCGGTCCCAGGGCAACGGCCTCCACCTCTCCGAGTTCGCGCGCCTTGGCCAGGAGCTCGAGCGTCCCGAACGTCGGGCCTTCGGAGGTCACTTCGGCGAACACCCAGACCTTCACGCTAGATCACCTTCGCTTCGGCCAGCGCGTCGGCGATCCGAGCCGCCGTGTCGTCGGACGCCTCGATCACAACGCCACCCGACTTCGTGTTGGCAGGAGTGACGGCGTCCACGCGCTGGGTCGGCGTGGTCGCCGCCGATCCGAGACCGAGGTCGGCTGCCGACCGCCGCTCCAACGGCTTCGACTTTGAGGCCATGATGCCCTTGAGCGTCGGGTATCGGGGCTCGGTGGCCCCAGCCGTGACCGTGATCACCGCCGGAAGCGCGCACTCAACCATGTCGTACCCGGTCTCGGTCTGTCGTTCGATCCGAGCCGTTCCATCCCTCACCTCGATCTTCCGGGCGAACGTCGCACTCGGCACGTCCAGGAATTCGGCCACCGCCATCGGTAGGGTCCCGGTGTATCCGTCGGCGGATTCAACTCCCGCGAGCACCAGATCGAACCCCGTCTGGGCGGCAGCGGCAGCCAGGACCCGCGCTGTGACCAACGTATCGGCGCCCCGGAGCGCCGGGTCCGACACGAGGACCGCACCGTCGGCCCCCATCGCGAGCGCCCGCCTGAGCGCCGTGGCGGCTCCCTCGGGCCCCATCGAGATAGCGGTCACCGTTCCTGCGCCGTCGCCGGTCAGTTCCAGCGCCGCTTCGACCGCGAACTCGTCGCCGGGGTCGAGCGTGCCGTCACCGGAGCGATCCATGAGGAAGTCCGCACCCAGATGAGGCTGTCCGCTGGGGTCGACCACGGACTTGACCAGTACCACGACGTTCACGGTGAGCCTCCTGGTTTCCTTCGGCGGCGGTGCCTGGTGGGAGGATACCCAGCCCACTGCGGTAGCCTCAGGTCCATGGGTCACTCGGTGTTGGTCGCCATGTCCGGAGGGGTCGATTCCTCGGTCGCCGCATGTCTGCTGAAGGAGCAGGGGTTCGACGTGCTGGGCTCCCACATGGACCTGGTACATCTGGATGGAGTCGAGCACGGGTGTTGCGGGCCCAGCGCGCGCGCCGATGCCGCCGAGGTCGCGCGGATCGGTGGCTTCCCATTAGAGATCTGCGACCTCTCGCAGGAGTTCGAGGACGCCGTGATCGGCGACTTCATGGACGAACTGGACCACGGGCGCACGCCGAACCCGTGCGCTCGCTGCAACGGAGAGATCAAGTTCGGCGCGTTCCTTCGCCGGGCTGACCAACTCGGCGTGGACTTCGTGGCGACCGGCCACTACGTGCGCAGCGTTCTCGGCGACGACGGCACGTGGCACCTTCGGCGGGGCGAGGACCTCGCGAAGGATCAGACCTACATGCTGCACATGCTCGGCCAGCCCGAACTGGCCCGCTCGCTTTTCCCGGTCGGCGGGATGCCGAAGGCCGAGACACGGAGGCACGCCGAACGCTTCCGCCTGCCCGTAGCGTCCAAGCCCGATTCGCAGGAGCTCTGCTTCGCACCCGCGGGCGACGCGGGCGCGTTCGTCCGCGAGCACGCGGGTGCGATGATCCAGCCCGGAGGAACCGTGGTCGATGCCGACGGGACGGTGTTGGCCGAGCACGACGGGACGTTCGCGTTCACGGTGGGTCAGCGCCGCGGGTTGGGGGTGTCGGTGGGCGCTCCCGCCTACGTCGTGGAGATCGATCGCCCGGCCAACCGCGTGGTGGTCGGTCCGCAAGAGCTGTTGGCACGGCGCGGCCTCGAGGCAGATCGCGCCAGCTGGATCGCGGGCGAGCCGCCCGTCGGTCCCTTCGAGGCGGAAGTCCGGATCCGGTACAAGGGGGAGGACGCGCCTGCGGTCGTCGAGACCTCCAGGGACGGGCGGGCCTTCAGCGTCCGGTTCCGTTCGCCGCAGCGGGCCATCGCGCCCGGTCAGAGTGCCGTCATCTACCGGGGCGATGAGATCCTGGGCGGCGGGCGCATCCTTCGTTCCGTTCGCTGAGCGGGAGCGTCGGCGGCCTCGACTATCATCGGCACTCCCGAGGAGCGATGAGGGATCCCGCGTGAAGCGACTGCGCCGCAGACCCAAGAGCTTCGACATCCAGGTGCAGGACCTCACGCTGCACATCACCGCTTCGGACGACTTCGCCGAGGAGTCACGAGCGGCGGCACTCGGCTTCTGGGAGCAGCTCCAGTCATACGGTCTGCGGTTCCCCGAATTCCGACAGAGCAAGCGGCCGTTGGCCACCGTGGCGGCCGATGCGCCCGACATCGTGAAAGAGATGCTCGGGAGCGCGGCGGATGCAGGCGTCGGGCCGATGTTCACGTTCCGCGGCGCGGTCGTCGATCAGGTCGGGAGGTTCCTGAGTGAGTCGATGTCCGAGGTCACGGTCGCCTGCGACGGGGACTACTTCCTCCTGGGGAGGAAACGACTGCGCCTGGGCGTGAAGCGCCACGGCGGCGCGCCCATCACGGTCGCGATCGAACCCGACCCGCACGGGGTCGGCGTGTCGACGACCCTGGGACGTGGGCGCGGTGGCGAGGGACCCGACGGACTGGCCGTCATCGCGCAGACCTGCATGCTGGCCGATGCCGCCGCTGCGGGCGTGCAAGCGATCTTGCCGAAAGAAGACGGGTTCGATCTCGCACTCCGCTACCTCCAGCAGGTTCGCGGTGTACAGGGAGGGGTGATCGTCGTCGGCGACCGTATCGGGGTGGCGGGCGCGGTGGAGATCGCCGAGTGAGCTCGGACCGCCAGCTGTCGGCGGCGAAGCTCCACGTCGAGGAGCTCCGCTCGCTCATCGATCACCACCGGTATCGCTACCACGTGCTCGATGATCCGGAAGCCTCCGATGCCGAATACGACGCCCTCATGCGTGAGCTGCAAACGCTCGAGGACGAGTTCCCCGAGCTGGCGACGCCGGATTCGCCGACGCAGACGGTGGGGGGCGCGCCGGCCGACCTGTTCGCGCCGGTCACCCACCGGGCGCCGATGCTCTCGCTCGACAACGCCTTCAGCTTCGAGGAACTGGATGCCTGGGCAGACCGGATCGTGCGCGGTGGCGCCGAGGACGCGAGGTTCGCCTGCGAACTGAAGATCGACGGTGTCGCGTGCGCACTCACGTACGAGCAGGGCGTGCTGGTCAAAGCGGCCACGCGCGGGGACGGCCGCGTGGGGGAGGACATCACGGCGAACGTCCGCACCGTGCACGGCATCCCGCGAACGCTGAAGCTGAAGGATCCGCCCCCCGTCATCGAGGTTCGAGGAGAGATCTACTTCCCGGTCGAGGCGTTCGACGGTTTGAACCGGACCCTGACCGAGGCGGGCGGACGGCCCTTCGCCAACCCGCGCAACGCCGCCGCAGGGTCGCTCCGCCAGAAAGACCCCAAGGTGACCGGGTCCAGACCGCTCCGGTTGTGGGTGCACTCCTTCGGCTTCGCCGAAGGAGTGCGGTTCGATTCGCACCTGGAGTTCCTTAAGTGGGCGGGGAAGGCCGGCCTGCCCGTGCCGCCGACCACAGAATCCCGGGATTCGTTGGACGGTGTGAAAGCGTTCCTCACCCACTGGGAGGAATACCGGCACAGTGTCGACTGGGAGATCGATGGCACCGTCATCAAAGTCGACCAGACGGCGCTGCAACGCGAGCTCGGCTCGACCTCCAAGGCGCCGCGTTGGGCGATCGCGTACAAGTTCCCTCCGGAGGAACGAACGACGACGTTGAAGAGCATCGACATCCACACCGGCCGGACCGGGAAGATCACGCCGTTCGCCGTCCTCGAGCCGGTGGTGGTCGGTGGCGTCACCGTCACGTTCGCGACGCTGCACAACGAGTCCGAGGTTCGGCGGAAAGACGTTCGCAAAGGCGACACCGTGATCGTGCGGCGTGCCGGGGACGTCATCCCTGAGATCGTCGGACCGGTCCCGGCCAAGCGGAAGCGGGGCGCGAAGCGATGGTCGATGCCGCCCGAGTGCCCCTCGTGCGGCACGCCGCTCGTCCGGGCCGAGGGCGAGGCGGACTACCGCTGTCCTAACAAGCGCGGTTGCCCCGATCAAGGTATCGAATGGCTGTTCCATTTCGCCGGACGCGGGGCGATGGACATCGAGCATCTTGGCTACAAGACCGTGATGCTGCTCCTTGAACGCGGTCTCATCGAGGACCCCGCCGACATCTACTCGCTCACCGCCGAGCAACTCGGTGAGCTCCCTGGATTCAAGGACAAGTCCATAACGAACATCCTTGAGCAGATCGACGCGTCGAAGGACCGGCCCCTGTGGCGGCTCCTCGTGGGTCTCAACATCCGCCACGTGGGAACGCATGTTGCCCAGGTCCTCGCCGATGCGTTCCGTTCGGTCGATGAGCTGGCCGACGCAACGGCCGAAGAGATCGACGCCGTTCCGGAGATCGGACCCGAGATCGCCGCGACCGTGGCGGAGTGGTTCGCCGAGGACGAGAACCGCGCCCTGATCGAGCGGCTCCGCGCAGCGGGTGTGCGACTGGAGGATGCGGCGCGTCCCGACACCGGCCCCAAGCCGCTTGAGGGCAAGACCGTCGTCCTGACAGGGAGTCTTCCCACTCTTTCGCGCGACGAGGCCACCGCGGTGGCACAGACCGCCGGCGCCCGGGTCGCCTCCAGCGTGTCGAAGAAGACCGACTTCGTCGTCGCGGGGGAGAACGCCGGGTCCAAACTCGATAAGGCCACCTCGCTTGGGGTCGAGCTGATCGACGAAGGTGAGTTCCTCCGGCGGGCGGGCGCATGAGCGCCGTGGCACCGCGAGCGTACGCCCGAGAACCCATGGTGCAGCTTGGCAAGGTCCTCGTCGCCCTGCTCGCGGTCACCGGCCTGGTGTCGGTCATCCAAGCGTTCCAGCTGTTGGCCGAGCGCGGTCACGTGCGGGATATCGTCATCACGGCCGGTCCCGACGTCGGGCTCCGGATGCAGGGTGTGTTCGGGTCCCAACCGATCGCGGGGATCTTGTCGGCCGTCACCCTTGCTGCCGGCGTCTTGTGGCTCGTTTGGCAGCATCGCGGCCACGCGAACGTCCTGGCAGGAGGCACCCAGGGCCTGAAGTACACGCCTGGGTGGGCCGTAGGTTGGTGGTTCGTTCCGCTCGCGAACTTCGTGATGCCGTATCTGACGATGCGGGAGCTGTGGGACAACGCCGGGCGAGGCGGATCCGGCGCACCTAGGTCGCGCGACCGCCGTCCGATCACCGTGTGGTGGTTCGGATATCTGGTCGCCACGCTCGTGATGCTGGGGGCGTTTGGGGCTCTCGTTCCCTCGTTCGCTTCCTGGGTACGTGCGGCCCCCACAACCGCCCCCGGCGAGTTCCCGACGCTCACCTTCACGGCTGCCGCCCTCCGGCAGTTCTATCTCTGGACTGCGATCGGAGATCTCTTTCGCGCCCTCGCGGCGGGTCTTGCCATCGGTGTCGTGCGGACGATCTCACGGCGTGAGGACGCCGCGCCGGTACCTATGGCGCACGAGTTGCCGATAGGCTGGGTGCCACCGCGCCCGGACCTCTAGGTCCTTCCCCGCTAGACTGCGCGCCATGCCGGTTGAGATCGATATCGATCACGTCGCGAAGCTGGCTCGCCTGGCGTTGAGCGAGGACGAGAAGCAGCGGCTGCGCACCCAACTCGGCCTCATCCTGGAACACGCGGCGAAGGTCGGCGAGGTTGCGGCCGATGACGTCGAGCCGACCGCGTATGCGATCCCGCGTTCCAACGTGCTCCGGCCCGACGTACCCGAGCCCTCCATCCCACACGCCGCGGCGATGCAGAACGCCCCCGAAGCCGAAGGCGGCCGGTTCAAGGTCGTGCGGATCGTGGACAGCGACGCATGACTGAGCTCTGCGACCGGACCGCGACCGAACTCGCCGGCAAGCTCCGAGCGGGAGAGATCACGGCGGTCGAACTGGCGGAGTCCTCGCTGGCACGCGTTGAGGCGGTGGACGATCGTGTCGCGGCGTTCCTCACGAAGACCCCGCAGGTCGCCCTGGAACGGGCGGCGGAGCTCGACGCGTATCTGCCGACCGGCGCTCCCCAGTCGAATGTCGCGGGGATACCGCTCGCGCTGAAGGACGTGCTCACCACCAACGGGATCAGGACCACAGCGGGTTCGAAGATGCTGGAGACCTACGTTCCTCCGTACGACTGCACCGCGTGGACGCGACTCTCCGGGGCCGGCAGCGTCCTCATCGGTAAGACCAACTGCGATGAGTTCGCGATGGGCTCGTCCAACGAGAACTCCGCCTACGGGCCGGTGCACAACCCGTGGGACCTGGATGCGGTGCCCGGCGGTTCCTCCGGCGGCAGTGCGGCCGCGGTGGCCGCGGGGGAAGTCGTGTGGTCGTTGGGAACCGACACCGGTGGGTCGGTTCGCCAGCCCGCAGCGCTCTGCGGCGTGGTGGGGCTCAAGCCGACCTACGGGCTTGTCAGTCGCTACGGGCTGATCGCCTTCGCGTCGTCGCTGGACACGGTGGGCACGTTCACGCGGAGCACCCGGGATGCGGCCGCCCTCCTCTCGGTACTCGCCGGCAAGGATCACCGCGATGCTACGAGCCTCGAGGAAGCTCCGCGGGACTACACCGAAGGCCTGGACGAAGGGGTCTCCGGACTGCGGGTCGGAGTCGTTGCCGAGGGGTTCGGCCCCGGGGTGCAGACGGACGTCGCCGGGTCCGTGCGTGCCGCCGTGGAACGCTTGGCCTCGCTCGGTGCAGAGGTGGGCGAGGTAACCCTGCCGCATACCGACTATGGCCTGAGCGCCTATTACCTGATCGCGCCGTCGGAGGCGTCCTCGAATCTGGCCCGCTACGACGGTGTCCGGTTCGGGTACCGGGCGGAAGGGGGGACCGACGTCGAGGACATGATGTCGCGAACGAGGGGCGCGGGGTTCGGGCCGGAGGTGAAGCGGCGCATCATGCTCGGGACCTACTCGTTGTCGGCGGGCTACTACGACGCCTACTACGGACAAGCCCAGAAGGTCCGGACGCTCATCATCCGCGACTACGACGCGGCGTTCGCCAACTACGACGTGCTGGTCTCGCCCACCTCACCGACAACCGCGTTCAAGATCGGCGAACGGACAGACGACCCCATGGCCATGTATCTGTCCGACGTCTTCACCATCCCGGCGAACCTTGCCGGCGTCCCTGCCATCAGCATCCCGAGCGGGTTCGACGCGGCCGGGTTGCCGATCGGACTGCAGTTCACCGCGCCCGTCCTGGGCGAATCGACCTTGTTGAGGGCGGCGCACGCCTTGGAGACCGACCTCGGGCTCGACCTTCGGCCGCCGCTCCTCGCTGGGGTGTGAGCACGGCGCCTCCGGGCGCCCAGCCGGCGATACCTCGTCCGGTAGGCTAGGCCGCGAATGGCCGAGTGGGAAACCGTCATCGGGCTCGAGTGTCACGTCGAGCTCAGTACGCAGACGAAGATGTTCTGCGGCTGCCTCGTTGCGTTCGGTTCCCAACCCAACACCAACGTCTGCCCGGTGTGTCTGGGCCATCCGGGGTCGCTGCCCGTCCCCAA
>JAXDJY010000129.1:0-2861 GCA_034667445.1 Actinomycetota bacterium
TGGCGTGCGAGGTCGCCGGAAAGAACTTGACGAGGTCCCGTGATTCGTTCGAGTAGTTGGCGCTGTTGAACGGCGCGAGCACCAGCTGCAGTTCGCCGGATCGGTTGTCCCGGTAGGTTCGGCGAACCATCTCGGTGTACTCGGCACCCAGGGACTTCGCCATCACTTCTTGCAGCGCTTGGGCATCGGGGCGCCCGAGTTGTCTGACCGCGCGGCCAAGGATGGGGCCACCGACGGCGAGGGCTCCGCCGACGGCACCGGTGGTGAGGAGCAACCGCCTGCGGGCGGGGTCATGGCGGTCGTATCCCTCGCGAGTCTTCGCGGCGGCAAGCACGAGCGCTGCCGCGAGGATGATGAGCCCCGCGACCAGGCCCAGCAGCGGCGAACCAAGAAGTGCGAGCCCGAGCCCCAGCACGCCACCCAGCAGTGAGAAAACGATCAGGGCGCGCGGATACCGGTGGGAACGCATCGGTACCCGATTCTCCCAGAGGTTGGGCAGTTAGGTGCGCTTGCGTGCCAGGTCCAGGAACGGCATCGGGACCACCGTGGCGCCGACCTTGCCGCGCTCGCCTTCGACCGTCCACTCGACGCTGACCCGGGTCCCGACCTTCTCCAGCGTCTTTTCAACCGATCCGAACCCGATCATCTTCTTGATGGTCGGCCCCCAGGTGTAGGAGGTGCACCGCCCGATCTGCTTGTTCTCCCTATAGACGGGGATCGCATCGCGCGTGACCATCGGGGAGACGCCGGGGGCCAGGTCGTGTTTGGCGAACATCGCTTCGATCCCGCTCCAGTCGATGTCGAGGCCCACCAGGCGCCGGGCTGGGCCGCCGGACCGTTGTTCGGCGAGCAGTGCGCGCTTGCCGATGAAATCGCTCGCCTTATCGAACTGCACGAGCTTGCCCAGACCGAGCTCGAACGGAGAGTAGTGCTGCTCGGGGCTTACCGCATGACGAGCGGAGGTGTATTCGGCCTCGATGAGGATGAGGCCCGCCTCAACGCGAGCGACGTCCATCGCGCGGATCCCGACCGGATAGATCCCGTAGTCGCGACCGACGTCGAAGATCCGATCCCACACGGCGAGCGCGCCCTCGGTGGGCATCCATAACTCGTAACCCCGATCGCCGGTGTAGCCGGTGCGGGTGACATCAACGTCCACGCCGGCGATCTGTGTCATCCGCCGCCCGAAATACTTGACGTCCTTCCAGTCCTGTTCTGTCGCGGCCTCGAGCACATCGCGCGAGAGCTGACCCTGGAGCGCGAGAGCCGCTGTCTGGTCGGAGATATCCTCGACCTCGGCATCGAGGTTGGTCGCGTTCAGCAGGAACCACCGGTAGCACGGGTCGGCCGCGGTGATGCGGTAGGCGTCGGGGCCGATCCGGGTCACCGTGCCGTCATCGACCATCTTGCCGGCTTCGTCACACCACGGGGTATAGACGACGCGGTTGACCTGCAGCTTGGAGATATCGCGGGTCATCACGCGGTCCAAGAGCCTGGCCGCGTCTTTTCCGCGCACGACGTACTTGTAGAGTGGGCTCGCGTCGATCACGGCTGCCGCTTCACGGATGGCGTTGTATTCGATGTCGTGGAAGTCGGCGTAGACGGCCGCCGAGAAATACCCGGCCCACTCACCCCACGCGAGCTTCTTGTTGAGCTCCTGCTGGCGCGGGAAGAAGGCGGTACCGACGCTCACGGTGGTTCCTCCTTGGAGACGGTCGAGTGCTCGGGGATGCTCTGGGGCGGTAGCGTAGACGAGCGGGCACCCCGGCTGCCCGCCGGGCTTGACTTGAGGTCAAGGCGCCGATGGCGGCGCCCTGCGGGCATCGCTAGCATGGGCTGCCGGCGCCGAGTGCGCCCCCGATCCCAGGTCGATCGACCTCGGTCGCCGTACCGTTACCGACGAAGGAGTCTCGATGGCCAAGCGATACGACGCGATCGTGATCGGAGGCGGGCACAACGGCCTCACCACGGCGGCGTACCTAGCCAAAGCCGGGCGTTCGGTCGTCGTCCTGGAGAAGAACGCGATCCTTGGCGGGGCGGCCGTGACCATCGAGCACCACCCGGGGTTCCGATTCAGCGCGATGTCCTACGTGGTCTCCCTGCTTCGTCCCGAGATCATCCGGGAGCTCGAACTCCCCAAGCACGGTCTTGAGATCCTGCCGCTGGACGGCACGATCACGCCGCTCGATGACGACTACCTGTGGCGGGTGAACGATCACGGCAAGACCGTCCGCGAACTCCGCCGGTGGTCGAAGAACGACGCGGAGGCCTACGAGGAGTACGGGCAGCTCATGGCCGAGATGGCGAGGTTCATCAAGCCCATCCTCTCGATCGTGCCGCCGGACCCGGGCAAGGTGAGCCCGTTCGAGTGGCTCCCGCTCACCGGCCTCGCGAAGGACTTCAAAGACCTTCCCAAGAGGCTGCAGACGACGTTCATCCAGCTCATGACGATGAGCGCCGCGGACTTCCTTGACCAGTGGTTCGAGACCGAGCCGCTGAAAGCGACGATGAGCGCCTCAGGGATCATCGGGACGTTCCAGGGTCCGCGCTCGCCTGGCACGGCGTACGTGCTCCTGCACCACTACATGGGCGAGATCGACGGTGCGTTCCGGGCGTGGGGTATCCCGAAGGGCGGCACGGGTGGCATCAGCTACTCCATCGCGAACGCGGCCCTCTCGCTCGGCGCGGAGATCCGCACCGAGGTTCCCGTCGATCACGTGAAGGTGACGAACGGCCGCGCCACGGGCGTTGCCCTCGCATCGGGCGAAGAGATCGATGCCGACGTGGTGATGAGCTCGCTGGATTCGCGGCAGACGTTCATCCACCTGCTCGACGACGGCGTGCTGGACAGGTCGTTCAAG
>JAXDJY010000130.1:0-5145 GCA_034667445.1 Actinomycetota bacterium
GCATCTACCGAGACGACGGCACGAAGGCGAAGCCGGAGATGATCCTCGCGTCGACGACCGGATCCCGCGAGCAGTCGGACGTTCGGTAGTGTCTCCGGCCATGCGGATCGTTCGTGGCTTGGACGAGCTCCCGTTGCCCGATGCGCCGTGCGTGGTGACCGTCGGATTCTTCGACGGGGTGCATCGCGGGCATCAAGCAGTGTTCGCCCGAACGGTGGAGGATGCGAGGGCGCGCGGGATCGCGAGCGTCGCGGTGACGTTCGATCGGCACCCTCGTGAGATCCTCACCCCAGGCTCGGAACCTCGGCTCCTCACCACCGTGGAACGCCGGGCGACGCTTATCGAACGGACCGGCATCGACACGCTCGTGGTACTCGCGTTCGACCGGGATTTCTCGCTCGTGCCCGCGCTGGACTTCGTCGCGGATGTGTTGGTCGGCGGTCTTCACGCCGTCCACGCCGTCGTCGGCGCGAACTTCACGTTCGGCTTCAAGGCACAGGGGAACGTCGAGAACCTCGCGGCCCTCGGTGCACCGTACGGCCTCACGTCCGAAGGGGTGCCGCTCCTGCAGATCGACGGGCGAACCGTGTCCTCCACGTCGATCCGCGAGGCCTTGGCGGCGGGAGATCTCGAGTGGCCGGAGCAGGCACTCGGCGGCCGTTTCGTGTTGGACGGGGAAGTGGTGACCGGCCACGGCCGAGGCCGTGGCCTCGGCTATCCCACCGCGAATCTGCGGACCTGGCCCCGTTTGCTCCTTCCCGGCCAGGGGATCTACGCGGGGGTGGCCGAGCACCGGGGGCGCCGCTACCGCGCAGCCATCGACGTGGGCACCAACCCTACCTTCGGGTCTGAGCCCCTCCACGTCGAGTCGTTCCTCCTTGACTTCGACGGCGATGATCTGCCGGGGGAGCCCCTCGCGATCGAGTTTTGGGCCCGCCTACGGGACGAGGTCCGCTACGAAGACGTCGAGGACCTTGTCGCCGCGATCGGCGCCGACGTAGGCCGCACGATGGCGCTGGTTCCATCGGACGCACTCGCGTAGATCTATCGTGGGCGAGGGAGGCAGAACGGTACGTCACTTTCGCCGGGCGGCCGCCACCGGAGGACTTGGGCGTCCTCGGGATCGGGGTGTCCTCGTGAGCAGCTTGGCCGGGCGGACGTTTGCCCTGGTAGCCTTGCTTCCCGTATGACTTTGACCAAAGACGCCAAGACGCAGATCATCACCGAGTACGCCCGTTCGACGGGGGACACCGGTTCTGCGGAGGTCCAGGTCGCGGTGCTCACCACGCGCATCGTCGAACTGACCGAACACCTCAAGACGCACAAGCACGACCACCACTCCAGGCGCGGCCTGTTGAAGATGGTGGGCCGTCGCCGGCGTCTCCTCGAATACCTCAAGAATGAGGACATCGAGCGCTACCGCGAGCTCATCGCTCGCCTCGGCCTCCGCCGGTAGCACCCGCCAACCGGGGCGCCACGAGGGTGCCTCGCTGCAAGGAGTGATGCGAACGACCCACTGATTCGAACCGGAGGTGGGAACCCCATGTCGGTTGTCAGTCGCGAGCTCCCGGAACGCCTCCCAGGCGGGACCCCGGTGGCCCACCACTGAGAACCGGCGGGTCCCACCTCATCACCGCGATCGCGCCACGAGGGCGCATCGCCGAGCACAGAGGAGGACTGGCCCAATGGCCATCACCACCATCTCCCGCCCATTCGGGGACCGGGATATCACGTTCGAAACGGGCCGCATGGCCCGGCTCGCCGACGGGGCCGTCCTGGCCACCTACGGCGAAACCCAGGTGCTCGCCACCTGCGTCCGCTCCAAGCCCCGCGAGGGGATCGACTTCTTCCCGCTGACCATCGACGTGGAAGAGCGGATGTACGCGGCCGGCAAGATCCCCGGTTCGTTCTTCCGCCGTGAGGGTCGTCCGTCCGAGACGGCCATCCTTACCTGTCGCCTTATCGACCGTCCGCTCCGTCCGACCTTCAAGGACGGGTTCCGCGACGAGGTACAGGTGGTCAACACCATCATGGGCGTCGACGGGGAGAACCCCTACGACGTCATCGCGATGAACGCCGCCTCGCTCGCGACGAGCCTGGCCGGCCTGCCGTTCGACGGACCGGTCGGCTCCGTCCGCATGGGATTGATCGACGGCGAATGGGTCATCAACCCGACGTTCCAGGAGGTCGAGGAGGCGACGTTCGACATCGTGGTCGCCGGTCGCCGCAACGAAAGCGGCGGGATCGACGTGCTGATGATCGAGGGAGAGGCGCCCGACAACACGTGGCCGCTCCTCGCCTCCGGCGCAACCGCTCCCACCGAGGAGGTTGTGGCCGAAGGCCTCGAGGCCGCCAAGCGGGCCATCTCGACCGTCCTCGACATCCAGAACGAGGTCATCGCGGCAGCGGGCGTGACGCTCCAGACGTGGGAGCCGCGACCGCTCTACGGCGAGGACATCTACGAGATCGTCGCGGGGTTCGCGAAGGACCGGCTGGGCGAGGCCATCGTGCCCGACAAGGCGGAGCGCGAGGCGAAGCTCGACGCGCTCAAGGCCGAGACGAAGGAGCACACCGCGGCGAAACTCGGCGACGAGGCCGACACGCGGATGGGTGAGTTCGGGGCCGCATGGAAGCAGATCCAGAAGAAGGTCATGCGCAAGCGCGTCATCGACGAGGGCATCCGCTTGGACGGGCGCACGCCCACCGACATCCGGCCGCTCTCGGCCGAGGTCGGCGTGCTTAAGCGGGCGCACGGCTCCGCGCTGTTCAGCCGCGGGGACACCCAGGTGCTGAACGTCACCACGCTGGGGATGCTCCGCATGACCCAGATGATCGACACGCTGGATCTCGAGGACAGCAAGCGGTACATGCACCACTACAACTTCCCGCCCTACTCGACCGGCGAGACCGGCCGCGTGGGTTCGCCGAAGCGCCGCGAGATCGGTCACGGCGCGCTCGCAGAGCGTGCGCTGATCCCCGTGGTGCCCAACGACGAGGAGTTCCCCTACGCACTCCGGCTGGTGAGCGACGTGCTGAGCTCCAACGGTTCGACGTCGATGGCGAGCGTCTGTGGCTCGACGCTGTCGATGATGGACGCCGGCGTGCCGATCAAGGCTGCGGTCGCGGGGATCGCGATGGGCATGATCGCCGATGACGGGCAGTTCGTGACCCTCACCGACATCCTGGGCGCGGAGGATGCACTCGGGGACATGGACTTCAAGGTCGCCGGGACGCGCGAGTTCGTCACGGCGATCCAGTTGGACATGAAGGTGACAGGGTTGCCCGGAGAGGTGCTCGCGGGGGCGTTGAAGCAGGCCCGCGAGGCCCGCTTCAAGATCCTCGACGTGATGGAGGCCGCTATCGCGCTCCCGCGTGAAGAGGTCAACGCCAAGGCGCCGCGGATCATCAGCATCCAGATCCCCGTGGACAAGATCGGCGAGGTTATCGGACCCAAGGGCAAGCGGATCAACGAGATCATCGCGGTCACGGGCGCCGACATCGACATCCAGGACGACGGAACCGTCCACATCGGTTCGGTCGAGGGTGGCGACGGCGCAGACCAGGCCGCGGCGATGATCAACGACATCGCGAACCCGCGTCCGGTGTTGGTGGGCGAGCAGTACGACGGAGTGGTCGTGAAGACCACGACGTTCGGTGCGTTCGTCAATCTGGTGCCGGGACGCGACGGGCTGGTGCACATCTCGAAGCTCGGGAAAGGCAAGCGCCTGTCCAGCGTCGAGGAGGCCATCCGCGAAGGAGACAAGATCACCGTCCTGGTCGAAGACATCGATGCCCAGGGCAAGATCAGCCTGAAGCCGGTCGGCGAAGAGTGGGCGGTGCCGGAGGGTCAAGCCGACGAATCCGGCGGCCGCCCGCGAGGCGATCGCCCGCGGAGCGACCGCGGAGGTGACCGTGACCGCGGTGGTCGCGGTGGCGGTGGCGGTGGAGACCGGGAGCGGTCGGGCCGTCGGTTCCGCGATGGTGACAAGCCCTCCGGCGACAACGCCTAGATGATCGAACGCACCGAGTTCAACTCGGGGCTGCGGATCGTTACGGAGCGGATGCCAAGCGTCCGCTCCGTTTCGATCGGTATCTGGGTCCTCGCAGGTTCGCGCGACGAGGCTCCCAAGATAAGCGGTTCGAGCCATTTCCTGGAACACCTCCTCTTCAAGGGCACGAAGACGCGAAGCGCTCTGGACATCGCAGAGGCGTTCGACGCCGTCGGGGGGGATCTCAACGCCTTCACGTCCAAGGAGTTCACGTGCTACTACGCGCGCGTGCTCGACCGCGACCTGGACATGGCGGTCGACCACCTGGCGGACATGCTCCAGCACTCTGTGATCCGCCAACCCGACCTGGACGCGGAACGTCAGGTGATCCTCGAAGAGATCAACATGCACGAGGACGCCCCTGACGATGTGGTGCACGACCTCTTCACCGAAACCCTGTGGCCGAACCATCCGCTGGGCCGCCCTATCCTGGGAACGGTCGGCACCATCGCGGCTGCCACCCGGGCGAAGGTCGCCGGCTACTATCGCCGTCACTACGTGCCGAGGAACTTCGTGGTCGCGGTGGCGGGCAACGTGAAGCACGAGCACGTCGTCAAGTTGTTCAGGGACCGGATGGAGACCGGGCGCGCACTCCGGCCGGGTCAGACCTCCAGCTGGAACCTCCGCAGAGCCGGGAAACCGCCGGCTCCCTCCGGTAGGGATCTCATCAAACGCCGGAAGACCGAGCAGGCCCACATCTGCCTCGGGACGAACGGGCTTGCGCGCACGGATGCAGACCGGTTCGCGTTCCTCATCGTGAACACGGCGCTCGGCGGCGGCATGAGCAGCCGGCTCTTCCAAGAGATCCGTGAGAAGCGCGGGCTCGCCTACAGCACGTACAGCTATCACGGTCAATTCGCCGAGGCGGGCATCTTCTCCGCGTATGCCGGGACCACGCCATCGCGCGCGCGGGAAGTGGTCGGACTCCTGCAGCGGGAACTCGCCGCCTTGGCGTCCGACGGCCTGGGTATGGGTGAATTCGAGCGGGCGAAGAGCCACGTGAAGGGGTCCATCGTGCTCTCGTTGGAGGACCCGGGCAGCAGGATGAACCGGTTGGGGAAGTCTGAGATCGCACAGGGAGAGATCCTCACGCTGG
>JAXDJY010000131.1:0-2569 GCA_034667445.1 Actinomycetota bacterium
CTCCGCGTCCTTGCGCCCGCGGTTCGGCCCAAACCGAAGTTCGGCCACGCGGCCGAGTTCGCCATCGATGGAGTCACCCTGGTCGGCTGCTTCCACCCGAGTCAGCAGAACACGTTCACCGGCAAGCTCACGGAGCCGATGCTCGACCAGGTTCTCAGCCGCGCGGCGGATCTGGCTGGTCTTCGGGTCTGACGGAGCGCTCTCCCTCCGAGGTCGCGCCGCGGTGGTCCGCCGCCCAGTCGTGCAGACGGCGCATGACCGGGATGCGGTCGAATTCCAGGATCAGGAAAACGAGTCCCGAACTGAGTACACCCAGAACGTAGAGGCCCAGCCCGGCCATCAGGCCGACCGCGGCTACGGTCCACAGCGCTGCGGCCGTGGTCAGTCCGTGCGCCGGCCCCATGTCTCCTCGCCAGATGATCCCGGCCCCAAGGAACCCGATCCCGGCCGCCACCCCCGAGAGGATCTGGCCTCCGGTGCTCGGGAAGATCTCAGCCGCAAACGCGCCGAACGCCGCGGCGGCGATCGCCACCAGGGCGAACGTCCGCTCGCCCGCAGACTTGCCTCGCGCCTCCCGTTCGAGCCCGATGACGAATCCGAACACCCCGGCCAGCGCGATCCGCCCGAACAACGACAACTGGGGCACCACGTTGTGCAGCATGACCGTTCCGTCCCTTCGGTTGTCTCGAACGCGACACCAGACCCTAACGTGAACCGCCCGTATCCTTTCGTCCATGGGTAGACACGGCATGTTCGCGGCGCGCCCCGAACAGGAGAAGCGCGATATCAAACCGCAAACGGTGCGGCGCGTTGCGGCGACCTTCAGGCCGTACAAGGCGAAGGTGGCGGTGGTCGGGGTCGCGATCTTCGTCACGTCCGCGCTGGGCGTGGTGAACCCGCTGCTCATCGTCAAGGTGTTCAACAACGCACTGTTCGCCGGGAACAACAACTGCGCTGGGACGCCGTGTCCGAACCTCCCCTTGCTGTATCGCTATGTGGGACTCATGATCGCGATCCCGATCGTCACCAGCATCATCGGGATCGGCCAAACGTACCTCGCCAACCTGGTCGGTCTCCGGGTGATGCAGGATCTCCGAAACTCGCTCTACCGCCATCTGCAGTTCATGCCGCTCAGATTCTTCACCACCACGAGAACCGGCGAGATCCAATCCCGTCTTGCGAACGACGTGGGCGGTGTCCAGAGCGTGGTGACGGACACGGCGTCCAACGTACTTGCCAACATCGTCGTGATCATCTCGACATTGGTGGCGATGGTCATCATCTCCGTGCCGCTGACGCTCCTCTCCCTCTTCCTCACGCCGCTGTTCCTCTGGCTCACGATCCGGGTGGGAAAGGCACGCCGGCAGGTGGCCACGCTCACGGCGGTAACGATGGCCGACATGTCTGCGATCACCGAGGAGACCTTGAGCGTTTCCGGGATCCTCCTCTCGAAGTCATTCGGCCGGCAGCGCCATGAGATCGGACGATTCGAGGAAGAGAACTCGAGGCTCACAGGCCTGCAGATCCGCCAGACCATGATCGGCCGCTCGTTCTTCGCGGTCGTCAGTACGTTCTTCTCGATAACACCGGCGCTGGTGTACCTGGTCGCCGGCTGGGTGAATAGTGGACATCCCCCCAACCCGATCACCGCAGGTGCGATCGTCGGGTTCACGACCCTCCAGTCGCGTCTCTTCTTCCCGATCGGGTCGATGTTGCAGGTCTCCACGGATGTCACGGCGTCGCTGGCACTGTTCGACCGGGTCTTCGAGTACCTCGACATGGACCACGAGATCGAGGACAAGCCGAACGCGGTCCGGCTGACGCCCGAGAACGTCCGCGGAGACGTCGTGCTCGACCATGTCCGGTTCCACTACGACACGCCCGCCCCCGAAGGAGAGCCGGTCGTCGACGACGACGCGTGGGTCGTCGCGAGCAGGCCCGGTGATGACGACGAAGCCCAACAGGCGCGTCGCTGGACGCTCGACGATGTCAGCCTCCATATCCAACCCGGTCAACTCGCTGCGCTGGTGGGGCCGAGTGGTGCGGGGAAGACCACCATCACCTATCTCGTTCCCCGTCTCTATGACGTCCAGGAGGGAGCGGTGCGTATCGACGGCAACGACGTCCGCGACGTGGCGCTGGAGTCGATCGGCGATGTGATCGGCGTGGTGACCCAGGAGACCTACCTGTTCCATACAACCATCCGGCGGAACCTCCTCTACGGGAAGACGGACGCCACCCAGGAGGAGCTGGAGGCTGCGGCTCGTTCCGCACACATCCACGACAGGATCGCCGAACTGCCGGAGGGTTACGACACCATCGTGGGGGAGCGCGGCTACAAGCTCTCAGGCGGGGAGAAGCAACGCCTCGCGATCGCCCGGGTCATCCTCAAAGACCCGCGGATACTGATCCTGGACGAAGCCACGTCCTCCTTGGACACCACATCCGAGCGACTGGTCCAGGCGGCGCTCGAGCCACTCATGCTCGGACGGACGACCATCGCCATCGCCCACCGCCTCTCGACGATCCTCGCGGCCGATGTGATCTTCGTGGTGGATAAGGGGCGCAT
>JAXDJY010000132.1:0-16434 GCA_034667445.1 Actinomycetota bacterium
GAGCCGCTTCGCGGGTTTCGTCGCAGCGATGCCGGAGGACCGCGACGTCAACGTGCTGGTTCCCGTTCCGCACGAGAGCTCAGCCACCGAACGCCTCTCGGAGGGGCGGATCGGAACGCGCCTCACCCGCGCGCTCCTCCCTTTCGAGCAGGTCCGCGTAACGCTCGTCCGAGATCACCCCGACGGGGTGCATCCGCTGAGCCACGACGAACACGGCCGGCCCGTGGTCAGGTTCGCGCCACGCGGTACCCACACCGTGGTCATCCTGGTCGATTCGATCGACAGCGCGGTGCTTCGTGCCGTCACGTATGCACTCACGCTGGGCGCAACGGACCTCCGTGCGGTGCACGCCGCCGTCGACCCCGACGCTGCGATGAAGCTCGCCGAACGGTGGATGGAACACCACATCCCCGTGCAGCTCGACGTCATCGAATGCTGGGATCGGAACATCCCGCGCACCCTCGAGCGCTACGTATTGGAGCAAGCGGACCGTGGTGCGGAGGTCACCGCGGTCATGCCACGACGGGATTTCCCCAAGTTCCGTCAACGGATGCTCCACGATCGGACCAGCCGCCGGATCGGCAAGGCGCTCGGGCGCTACCCCCATATCGATGTGGCGGCGGTCCCCTTCTATTTCGCGCCGAAACCGCAGGTGGCCAACGTGCCAGCTGCGCCGGGCGTGGGCTAAGGTAACCGGCCTATGCACGTATTGATCATGGGTAACGGCCGAGTGGGCTCGGATCTTGCCGACCAATTATTGGCCGGGAAACACGACGTCACCGTCATCGACAAGAATCCCGAAGCCTTCTATACCTACCCCCTCGAGGACGAGATCAAGCAGGTCGTCGGGCTCGGGTTCGACCGGGATGTGCTGGAAGGTGCGGGCATCCGCGAGGCGGATGCGTTCATCGCCGTCAGCAGCGGCGACAACTCGAATATCGTGTCCGCGCGTGTAGCGCTCGAGTACTACCACGTGCCTCGCGTCGTCGCGAGGATCTATGACCCGCGGCGAGCCGAGATCTACGAGCGGTTGAACATCCCGACGGTCGCCACCACGAAATGGGGCGTGAAGCAGATCCAGCTCATGCTGTTCCACGATCGCAAGGAGATCCGCGAATCCGTCGGCGGCGGCGACCTCCTTCGGATGCGTATCCCCGTCCCCGCGCATCTCATCGGGAAGCCGGCGAACTCGCTGAACGTCCCCGGCAAGATCCTGGTCGCCGGTGTGTCGCGCGGCGGTGGAGGGTTCCTCCCCACCGACGACAGCATGTTGCAGGACGGCGATTTCCTGGTCGTCATGCTCACCAAGGACGGCGTGGACGCAGTTGACCTACTCCTGCTACCCGCGGCAGGTGAGCACTGATGAAGGTCGTGATAACCGGGGGCGGGGCGGTGGGTAGGCACTTGGCCGTGGATCTCGCCGACCGCGGACATGAGGTCAGCCTCATCGAACAGAACCGGAGGCTCAGCGAGAAGCTCGCTGAGTTCGCGCCGGAGGTGAACGTGATCAACGGTGATGCCTGCGAGCCCTGGGTGCTGGAGGAAGCCGAACTCTCCCGTACGGAGGTCATCGTCGCCGCGACGGGAGACGACGAGGACAACCTCGTGACATCGCTGCTCGCCAAGCAGGAGTTCGCGGTCCCCCGGGTCCTGGCCCGCGTCAATCACCCGAAGAACGAATGGCTCTTCACCGAACAGTGGGGCGTCGACGCGGCCGTCTCACCTCCGCACATCCTCACCTCCATGGTCGAGGAGGCCGTCACGGTGGGGGATCTTGTTCGACTGCTGCGGTTGGAGGGCGGTCGGGTGTCCATCGTCGAGATGACCCTGCCCGACGGATCCCCTTCGATCGGCAAGCCGCTCTACGAGCTGCGTCTGCCACCCGACTCCGCGGTGGTCGCTATCCTGCGCGACGGCCACGTGGTCGTCCCCCAGCCGGAATCCGTGCTGGTCGCGGGCGATGAGGTCGTCGCCCTCGCGAGCGCCCCCTCCGAGCAGGGTTTGCGGGACGTCATCATCGGCGACCGGCACGGGAACGTCCCGGAAGACCCGCTCGCCGGCGGCGCCAGCATCGCCTAGGGCTGGGCGTCCGACGCCCTCGCGGGGTCCTGCGGATCGAAGCGGTATCCCATCCCCGGTTCGGTGAGGAAGTAGACGGGACGCGAGGGATCGGGTTCAAGTTTGCGGCGGATCTGGGCCATGTACACCCGCAGATAGTTCGTCTCTTCTTCATAACCGGGACCCCAGACCTCGTGGAGCAACTGCACCTGACTCACCAATCTGCCCGGATTCCGCACCAACGTTTCCACGACGTGCCACTCGGTGGGCGTCAACCGAACCGTCTCGCCGCCGACCGTCACGCGTTTGGCGCGCAGGTCGATCGTGAACGCGGGCGTCTCGAGCACGGCCTGTTCATCCGTTGGGATCGTTCGGCGCTCGGCCGCGCGTAGTCGCGCGAGGAGTTCGTCCATGCCGAACGGCTTCGTGACGTAATCGTCAGCACCGGCGTCGAGGGCCGCCACCTTGTCCCGTTCCTGGTCGCGTGCCGACAGAACGATGATCGGCACCTGCGACCACGCGCGGATCCCCACGATGACTTCGACACCGTCGATGCCCGGCAGCCCCAGGTCGAGCACGATGACGTCGGGATGATCGCGGGCGGCGAGCTGTAGCGCGCGTTCGCCGTCGGGAGCCGTGTCGACCTCATACCCTCTGGCGCGCAGGTTGGTTCGCAGACCGCGCAGGATCTGCGGTTCATCGTCGACCACCAATACGCGAGTCACCCCGCCGCCTCGAATCCCATCACCACGGTGAGTCCTCCACCGGGAGTCTCCTCCATGGCGAGAGATCCACCCATCGCATCCACGAACCCCTTCGCAACGGCGAGACCCAGTCCAACGCCCACCACACCCCCGGAGGACCGGTCGCCCATACGCTGGAAGGGTTGGAACACCCGTTCCCGGTCGGCGGGCGCGATACCCGGTCCGCGATCGACGACCCGGAGTTCGACCCGGTCCCCGGCCGAGGACGCGAGCACGCTCACCGGGTGCTCGGGAGGGCTCCACGCCACGGCGTTGCCGATGATGTTGGCGATGGCACGCTCCAAGAGACCGGCATCCACTTCGACCCGCGGGAGCGACTCCGCGACGTCCACATCGATCCCGTGCCCTCTGTTCGGCAGGCTCGCGAGCGCGAGCGGCACAACTTCGTCCAACCCCACGCGGCGGCGTACCAGCGCCAGTGCATCCGTTTGGATCCGGCTCATGTCCAACAGGTTCGCGATCAGGGACCCGAGCCGGTCGGTCTCCTCCTCGATCGTCGCCAGGAACTCGGCCACGTCGGCTTCTGTCCACTGCACATCTTGCTGGCGGAGGCTGCTCGCTGCAGCTTTGATCGAGGCGAGCGGCGTTCGAAGATCGTGGGACACCGCGGCGAGCAACGCGCTTCGGAGCTCGTTCACCTCGATAAGCGCGGCCGCCTCGTCGGCATCGCGCTGTAACATCCGGCTCCGCACGACGAATGAAAGCTGTGCCGCGAACGCGGTCAAAACCCGCCGGCCCTCGGCCTCCAGGCGCTGACCCCGGAGCACCAGCACGGCGTCTTCGCCCAGGTTGATCTGCTCGCTCCCCGACTCGGGTGTCGCCGGTGCACCCACGCCGGTGCCGGCCTCGACCTCCCACCCTTCGCCGTCACGCCGCAGGACCGAGACAGCATCGAACCCGAACGTCGTGCGGAGTTGTTCGACCAACCCCGGCAGCGGGTCCGGATCAGAGACGAGCCCTCCGGCGAGACGGGCGAGCGCTTCCGCCTCGGCGCCCCCCCGCTGCGCCGCCGCGCGCAGCCGCTCAGCACGGTCGACGAGCCACGAGACGATCACCGCCACGGCGACGAACGCAACGAGGGCCAAGATGTTCTTCGCCTCGGAGATCGTGAGCGTGTGGACGGGCGGCGTGAAGAAGTAGTTGATGCAGAGCGAAGCCAGGATCGCGCTCGTGATGGCGGGCCACCACCCGCCCACTGCCGCGACCACAACGACGAGGGTGAGGTAGAGGAGCAGGATCCCCGATAGCCCGACGGACTCGGGGGAGATGGAGATGAGGGCGGTCAGCAGCACCAGACCGGCCACGGCCAGGGCCGCACCCGCGGTTCGCCGCGTCCGTGGGAGGGTCGGCGGCCTCCCGGAGCGAAGGGGCTGGTGCGCCTCCTGACGCGCCTGCGAGATCACGTGGACGTCGATCGGTCCGGAGTCTCGGATGACCTGCGCCACAACCGACCCACGGGCCAAGTGGCGCCACCGTGAACCGCTCGAGGCGCCGATCACCACCTGGGTGGCGTTCTCTGCTCGAGCGACCTCGAGCAACGCCTCCGGGACCGCCCGGCCCACAACTTCCTGGAACGAACCACCGAGGGATGCCACGAGGGTACGGTTCGCGTCGAGTGCGGCCGACGGTGAAAGGCCGTCCTCGGGGATGACGTGCACGGCGATGAGGTCGCCGCCCCGGCGCACCGCCATCCGCGCGGCACGCCGGATGAGGGAGTCATCGTCGCCGCGGCCCGACATCGCCACCAGGACGCGCTCCCGCGTCTCCCACGGTCCCTCGATCCCGCGGGCGCGCATGTAGTCCTGGAGCGAATCGTCCACCCGGTCGGCGAGCCAGAGCAACGAGAGCTCACGCAGTGCCCCCAGGTTGCCTTCTCGGAAATAGTTCGAGAGCGCGGCGTCGATCTTCTCGGGAGGGTAGATGTTCCCGTGCGCCATCCGGCGGCGAAGCGAATAGGGCGACATGTCAACGAGTTCGATCTGATCGGCAGCGCGCACGACCGAGTCGGGAACCGTCTCCCGTTGCTTCACGCCGGTGATCCGCTCGACCACGTCGTTGACCGATTCCAGGTGCTGCACGTTCACCGTGGAGATCACGCTGATACCGGCGTTCAGCAGTTCGTCGATATCCTGCCAGCGCTTCTCGTTACGCGAGCCCGGCACGTTGGTGTGGGCGAGTTCATCCACAAGCGCCACCTGTGGGCCGCGGGCAAGCACGGCGTCCAGATCCATCTCATCGAAGTCGCCGCTGCGATAGACCAGGGTGCGCCTCGGCACGACCTCGAGATCGCCAAGCTGCTCCGCCGTGAGCGGCCGTCCGTGGGTTTCCACGAAGCCGACCACCACGTCGGTCCCACGGTCCAAGCGCCGATGCCCCTCACCCAACATGGAGAACGTCTTCCCGACGCCCGCCGCGTAGCCCAGGTAGATCCGGAGTTCGGCTCGCTTCATCGAGTGGAGGCTAACTGCTCCAACGCGAGGTTGAGCGCCAACACGTTCACGTGTGGGTCGCCGAGGAAGCCGAGCTGCCGGCCCTGTGTGTGTGCAGCAACAAGTGCGAGGACGTCGTCGACCGCGAGACCCCGTGCGGCGGCGACCGAGGGAACCTGGACCTTCGCGTATGCCGGAGAGATGTCGGGGTCCAGACCGCTACCGCTGCCGCTGATCGCGTCGGCCGGGATCGGTTCTTTCGCACCTGCCGAAACGAGCTTTGCCACAGCAGTACGGTCGTCCGCGATGAGCGTCGTGTTCGTCGGACCGAGGTTCGTCGCCCCGCTCGCCGTCGGGTCGAACGGGTCTGGCCGCCCGTGGAACCACTGGGCTCCAGTGAAGGACTGCCCGATAAGCGCCGAGCCAACGGTTCGGCCGTTCGCAGTCACGAGGCTGCCGTCCGCCTTGCTCCCCATCGTGACCTGCGCGATCGCGGTCACGGCCAAGGGATAGATACCGCCGCACACGACGGTAAGGACCAGGAACATCCGGATCGCGGGCAGGAGTTGTCTGCGCATCAGTGCAACCTCAGGAGGGAGACGAGCAGATCGATGAGCTTGATCCCGATGAACGGCGCGATCACGCCGCCGAGGCCGTAGATGGCAAGGTTCTTCCGAAGCATGAGGCCGGCGGGCTGTGGCTTGTACTTCACACCCCGCAAGGCGAGCGGGATGAGCGCAACGATGACGAGAGCATTGAAGATGACGGCGGAGAGTATCGCCGAGTTCGGACTCGACAGATGCATGACGTTCATCGTGGCGAGCCCCGGATACACGGCGACGAACATGGCGGGGATGATCGCGAAGTACTTCGCGACGTCATTCGCGATCGAGAACGTGGTGAGCGCTCCACGGGTGATGAGGAGCTGCTTGCCGATCTCGACGATCTCGATGAGCTTGGTGGGGTTCGAGTCGAGGTCGACCATGTTGCCCGCCTCTTTGGCCGCCGAGGTACCCGTGTTCATGGCTACGCCGACGTCCGCTTGCGCGAGTGCCGGGGCGTCGTTCGTCCCGTCGCCGGTCATCGCAACGAGCTTGCCACCGGCCTGCTCGCTGCGGATCAACGCCATCTTGTCCTCGGGCGTGGCCTCCGCGAGGAAGTCGTCAACCCCTGCTTCGGCGGCGATGGCTGCGGCCGTCCGCGGATTGTCGCCGGTGATCATGACCGTGCGGATCCCCATGCGCCGCAATTCATCGAAGCGTTCGCTGATCCCCTCCTTGACGATGTCCTTCAGGTACACCACCCCAAGGACACGGCTGCCGTCTGCGACGGTCAACGGGGTCCCCCCTTGTACCGCGATGCCGGCGACGATCGTGTCGACCTCTTCGGAGACATCGCCCCCTTGTTCTCGAACCCATCCCTTCACCGAGTCGGCTGCGCCCTTGCGGAGCATGCGTCCATCAACGTTCACCCCGCTCATGCGCGTCTGCGCCGTGAACGGGACGAACTCCGCTCCCGCCAACTCTCGTCCACGGAGGCCATATCGCTCCTTCGCGAGCACGACGATCGAGCGGCCCTCGGGAGTCTCGTCCGCGAGCGAGGTGATCTGCGCGGCATCCGCCATATCCTCGACACTCACGCCGGGTGCGGGGATGAATTCCGCTGCTTGCCGGTTGCCGAGCGTGATCGTCCCGGTCTTGTCCAACAAGAGGGTGTTCACGTCGCCGGCTGCCTCGACGGCACGCCCCGACATGGCGAGGACGTTCCGCTGCACCAGCCGGTCCATGCCCGCGATGCCGATCGCCGAGAGCAGCGCGCCGATGGTGGTGGGGATCAGACACACCAAGAGCGCGATGAGCACTACCAGCGTCTGACGGCCGTTCGAATAGATCGCCATCGGCTGCAGCGTGGCCGTGGCCAGCAGGAAGATGATGGTGAGGCTCGAAAGCAAGATGTTGAGGGCGATCTCGTTGGGCGTCTTCTGCCGTTTCGCCCCTTCGACCAGGGCGATCATCCGGTCGATGAATGTCTGCCCCGGCTCCGAGGTGATCTGGACGACGATACGGTCCGAAAGGACCTTCGTTCCGCCGGTCACGGCGCTCCGATCGCCGCCGGACTCGCGGATCACCGGCGCGGACTCCCCGGTGATCGCGGATTCATCAACGGATGCCACTCCCTCGACGACATCGCCGTCGCCCGGGATGATCTCGTTCGCCTCGACCACACAACGGTCTCCGCGAACCAGCGCCGTTCCTGGGACCAGCTCCTCGGTCCCATCGTCGCGGAGCCTGCGCGCGACCGTTTCGGTGCGCGTTCTACGGAGCGCCTCCGCCTGCGCTTTTCCGCGCCCCTCGGCGACCGCCTCCGCGAGGTTCGCGAATATGACGGTGAGCCAGAGCCAGATCGTGATGAGGACGTCGAAGAGCGACGGCGACACGAAGAGCGTCACCGTGGTCACTACGGAGACGACCTCCACGACGAACATGACGGGGTTCCGCACCATCGTCCGGGGGTCGAGCTTCCGCAGCGCGTCCGGAAGGGCGTTCCACACCATCGACCGGTCGATCACTTGAGGAATCCTTCCGCGAGGGGCCCCAGCGACAGCGCAGGGAAGTAGGTGAGTCCGGTCACGATGAGCAACACACCGCCGAGCAGTCCACCGAACAGCGGGGTCGTGGTGGGGAACGTTCCGGCCGACTCGGGAACGTGCTGCTTGCGCACCAGGGCTCCCGCGAGTGCGAGCGCCAGAACCATCGACCCGAACCTGCCGAAGAACATCGCGAGGCCCAGAGTCGTGTTGAAGAAGGTCGTGTTCGCGCTCAGACCGGCGAACGCGCTCCCGTTGTTGTTCGTGCCGGAGGTGAAGGCGTACAGAACCTCCGTCAGGCCGTGGGGCCCGGCGTTGAGGATCGACGCGCGCGAGGACGGCAGCACGATCGCGATGCCGGTGAACAGGAGTACCAGCGAGGGCGTGAGGAGGATATAGAGCGCGACGAGTTTCATCTCTCTCGGTTCGATCTTCTTCCCGAGATATTCGGGGGTGCGACCGACCATCAGCCCGGCGATGAAGACGGCAAGCACAGCGATGACCAACATCCCGTAGAGGCCCGATCCGGTCCCACCCGGAGTCACCTCCGACAACATGATGTTCACCAGTGGCACCGCGCCGCCCAGCGGCGTGAACGAGTCGTGGGACGCGATGACCGCACCGGTCGACGTATCGGTCGTCGATGCCGCGAACAACGTGGACGCGGGCACGCCGAAGCGGACCTCCTTGCCGGTCATGTTGCCCCCGGTCACCGCGGCGGCCGTCGTCCCGGCCGGCGGAGCCGTCTCGAAATGCCACGCGACGAGCGCCGACCCCAGCCACAGCGAAGCCATGACGAGCGCCAGCACGTACCCCTGTTTCCGGTTACCGATCATCTTGCCGAACGTCCCGGTCAGCGCGAACGGGATCACGAGCAGAAGGAAGATCTCGAAGAGGTTCGTGAAGGCGTTGGGATTCTCGAACGGATGTGCCGAGTTCGCATTGAAGAAACCGCCCCCGTTCGTGCCGAACTCCTTGATGGCTTCCTGGGAGGCGACGGGACCGCCGGGGATCATCTGGTGCGCGCCGCCGAGCGTCGTCACCTGCTGGAACCCGTGGAGGTTCTGGATCATCCCCTGTGAAACGAACAGCAGTGCGACTACCGCCGAGATCGGTACGAGGATCCGTACGCACGTCCGGACCAGGTCTGTCCAGAAGTTCCCGATCGTGTCGGCGTTCTTCCGCGCGAACGCCCGGATCAGCGCAACCGCGACCGCCATCCCTACCGCCGCGGACACGAAGTTCTGCACGGCGAGCCCGCTCATCTGCACCAGGTTGCCCATCGTCGACTCGCCGGCATACGCCTGCCAGTTCGTGTTCGTGGTGAAAGAGATGGCGGTGTTGAAGGCCAGCGCGGGCTGCACGCCGTGGAACCCGAGGCTCATAGGAAGCACACCCTGGGCGCGCTGCATCACATAGAGGAAGAGGATGCAGACGCCGGAGAACGCGACGAGCGCGATCGCATAGCCCGTCCACCGTTGCTCGGCATCGGGGTCTACCCCTACCAAGCGATAGAGGAACCGTTCGATCCGCAGGTGATCGGGCGAGGTATAGGTGTGGGCCATGAAGTCGCCGAGCGGCCGGTAGGCGAGAACCAGCAGCAGGACCAAGACCCCGAGCTGCAGCCAGGGTGCCATCAGAACTTCTCGGGGAAGAGGAGGGTGATAACGAGGTAGGCGACCAGACCCAGTCCGAGCGCGATGCCGAGGACGTCGCCGATCCTCACAGCCGGTCCGCTCCTCGAACCAGGAGGGCCGCAAGCGCCACGCAGAGCACGATCACTGCGATGAACACCACGTCGGCCATCAGTGGCGCACCGCACGAGTCTGCAGGGGCAACTGGACGGTCCAGCCCGCCTCTCCAACGATCGTTGCCGTGAGCGGCTCGATCTGCGGCTCTTCGTCGGCCTGCATCAGGACTCCGGTCACCGACAGGAGTTCTCCCGTGTGGATGAACCCCGCAACGCTGGAGGGTAGCCGAACCCCGACCACAGCGCTGCCATCGTCGAGCGCTGCGAAGAGCGTGCCCGGTTCTTCCCGCGGGCGAGCAGATATGCGGGTGATCCTGCCGGCGACCTCACAGACGGCGCCCGGCTGGGCCGCCGCGATGGGGACCGGGTTCGGTTGCGCGATCAGGGCGTCAGCGGCATCGTGAGCCGCGAGCCGCCGGAACATCGGTTCGTCGAACAGGTGCGCGCAGAGTCCGATGGCGGCGACGACCACGGCGGCGGTGATGAAGAATCCCATGCGACGAAACTAGCTCGTGCGCAGGCGTTCTCCCGTTCCTTGACGCGACCCTAACGCGGCGGGTGGCGGAACTGACGCGGTGTTGTCGCCGCCGGTCGTTACGCGACGAATTCCAGGCGCGGGTTCATCATCCGGCGCTCACCGCGCTGGTCGGCAAGAACCCCTTCAACGACCACCCGCGTGCCGAGCGTCAGACCGTGGATCCCGCGCCGTCCCATGAACACCACCGCCACCTCGCCGGTGCCGTCGGAGACCAGCGCCTCCAGCGACTCCTTGCCTTGCATCGGGAACACGGTCATCCGCTTGATGACCCCAGCGATCTTCACGGCCTGGCGCGCAGGTGCATCGGCGATGCGAACGGACTCTGGCACGGTCGCCGCCCAGTCCTTGATCTCCGTGGCATGGCGCGCTTCATCGCTTTCCGACAGCTTGTCCAGGAAACGGCGGAACGCGCCCATGCCCGCGAGGGAACCCGGCGCTACGCCGAGGTTCCCGCTCGTGCCCTCTTCAGGTCTTCTTCGAGGTCGGACTTCCGCGTCTTGGACGCGTAGATCGCGATCCCCAGGATGATGACGGCCACCCCGCCAACGCCGAGGCGAAGGGCGGTATCACCCGAGTGCGTCACCACCAGTGGCGCGATGAGGACCGCCACGAGGTTCATCACCTTGATGAGCGGGTTCAGCGCGGGACCGGCTGTGTCCTTGAACGGGTCGCCGACGGTGTCGCCGATGACCGCAGCCTTATGGCTGTCCGACCCCTTCCCACCGAAGTTGCCGTCCTCGATGTACTTCTTCGCGTTGTCCCACGCGCCGCCGGCGTTCGAGAGCATGACGGCTAGGAGCTGGCCGGTGAGGATTGAGCCGGCAAGGAATGCCCCGAGCGCCTCGGCCTTCAGGAAGAACCCGGCGATCACCGGGGCGAGCACGGCCAACAGACCGGGTGTCATCAGCTCGCGGAGTGAGGTCTTGGTACAGATGTCCACGACCGCGCCGTAGTCCGGCTTCTCGGTGTAGTCCATGATCCCCGGGTGGTCGCGGAACTGGTTCCGCACCTCCACGACGACCTGCTGTGCTGCCCGGCCCACCGCCCTGATCGCGAGCGAACTGAACAAGAAGGCGACCGAGCCTCCGAGCAAGAGGCCGACCAGCACGTCCGGATGGTCTACACGGATCCCCTGGAAGTTGAAGCCCGCTCCCTTCAGTGCCTCCTCGAACGAACCGAAGAGCGACGTGGCAGCGATGACCGCAGTGGCGATGGCCATGCCCTTGGTGATGGCCTTCGTCGAGTTACCGACCGCGTCCAACCCACCGAGGATCTCGGCCGGCCGTCCCTCGAACTCCCCGGACATCTCGGCGATGCCCTGGGCGTTGTCCGAGATCGGCCCGAACGTGTCCATCGAGACGATGACACCGACGGTGGTCAGCATGCCCATCCCGGTTAGCGCGATGAAGTACAGGCGCTCGGCCAGCACGTTCGCCGAGTTCGGATCGGCCAGGAAATACGCTGCGGAGATCGCACCCGCGATCACCAGGATCGACCAAACCGTCGATTCCAGCCCGATCGCGAACCCCGAGAGGATCGTCGTCGCGGGGCCGGTTACCGTGGATTCGGCGATCTCTTGGACCGGACGGAACTTCGTATCGGTGAAGTACTGGGTGAGGATCTGGATGATCGAAGCCAGGATCAACCCGATGATCACGGCCATCGCCGGGCGATACGAGTGCATGTAGGCCTTGGACGCCACCAGGACGGCCACCGCGGATACGGCTGCAGAGAGGAAGAAGCCGCGGTTGATGGCCTTCATCCCGTGCTCGGTCTCCGAACGCGGGGTCACGCCGAGGATGCCGATGATCGAGGTCACGACTCCGATCGCACGCACGAACAGCGGGAACATGACACCCGCGATCGCGCCGATCTTCGACCCGTTGAACGCGGCTGCCCCGAGGATCAGGGAGGCCACCAGCGTGACCTCGTAGGACTCGAACAGGTCGGCCGCCATCCCGGCGCAATCCCCGACGTTGTCCCCGACGTTGTCCGCGATGGTGGCGGCGTTGCGGGGGTCGTCCTCCGGGATACCTTGCTCGACCTTGCCGACCAGGTCGGCACCCACGTCGGCGGCCTTCGTGAAGATCCCTCCGCCCACCCGCATGAACATCGCGAGGAGCGCGCCGCCGAACCCGAAGCCGACCAGCACGCTCGTGGCGTCCTGCTTGTAGACGATGAGGATGATCGTCGCCCCCATGAGACCCAGGCCGACGGTGAACATGCCCGCGACCCCGCCTGCCCGGAACGCGATCCGCATGGCCTTTCGGAGCCCCGACTCGAGCGCCGCGTTCGCCGTTCGGACGTTCGCCCGGACCGCGAGCCACATCCCGGTGTAGCCGGTCAACGCCGACAGACCGGCGCCCAGGATGAAGGCGATGGACCGGCCGAACTTGATCCCGAACTCGGAGTGCAGACCGGCGGCACCCACCGCGGTGGCCGGTGCGGGGAGGATGAAGAAGAGCACCACCGTCAAGAGCCCCAGGAAGATGGCCAGGGTCCGGAACTGCCGGGAGAGGTAGGCCTTCGCACCCTCCTGGATGGCCTTCGCGATCTCCTTCATCTTCTCGGTGCCTTCCGGCGCGCTCAGCACCTCCCGAGCCAGGTAGTACGCGAACGCCAGGGCGACGAACGAGATCGCCAGGATGATCCAGAGGTCTCTGGATTCAGACGAGCCGAATATCGCTTTGATCGCCTCGCCTTCGGCAAGCAGGTGCATGAAGTCCTCCTCGGTCGTGTCACAAGTGAAAGAGCGCAGAAGTCATCCGGCAAGGCCGGGACCGGGGCAGTATAGGGAACGACCGGCGCGCTGACCTGCGAGAACCGCTGGAGGCACCGCTAGACTCGTCGCGTGGGATTCAAGGGATCAACGGTGTGGCGGGTTCGGCAGAAGCTCGGGAGCGACCTGCTGCTGTGGCCGAGCTCGAACGTCCTCATCGAACGGGACGACGGGAAGGTCCTCCTAGGGCTCCGCGGCGATACCGGCGGATGGGCGATACCGGGTGGCGGGGCCGAGGAAGGATCGAGCTTCATCGACACCGCGGTGAGCGAAGTTGCAGAAGAAGTGGGAGTAACGGTCCGGCCGGCGGACCTCATAGCGTTCGCCTCGAGCAGCTCGGCCGTCGATCACCTCATCACCTACCCCGGCGGCGATCGAACCCATTACTTCGGCTTGCTGTTCGTCGCGCGAACGTGGACGGGCGAACCCCGTGCCGACGGCGAAGAACTCACCGAGATCGGGTGGTTCGCCCGCTCCGACCTGCCTTCGCCGTTGTTCCATGCGACGGAGATCGCCTTGGGGCTCTACGCCCGGTACCTCGAGAGCGGTGTGTTCCAGGCCGAGTAGGCCCTGGCCCGTGACGCACCGGGGGTGGGCCGGAGCGGACCTCATAGACCTGCACCCCTCCGGTGGCGATCGGGACCACGTGGGTGGCCGCGCCCAGTACCGGCGCCCAGAGCCTGGCGAGTCCATCTTGGACGACCACCGTGGTCACATGATGCGTGCGGATGAACGTGGCAACCGTGGAAGGCGAGAGGTCTGTCGGGTAACCGGAGTCGATGGCGTGATACCCCGCCGTTCGTTGGAACACCCGCGGAGTCGGACCCGTGTGTCCCTGCGCCAACCGGAACCAGAAATGGGCCTCCACCTGGGCAAGCATCTCCCCACCCTTATCGCTGTGGATATAGAGGATCGTGTGGTCCTCGGGGATGAAGTGTCGGTAGCCACCGTTCGTGAAGAACGCCGGTACCTGCAGCGGCGTATGCACATCTTCGCCGGCGATGTTCGGCAGGAGCATCACGCCCGCGAGCGCCGCCACGCCGACACGGCCCCACGGCTGTTCCGATGCGTCGATCCACCGCGCGGCCACCACGGCGATCGCCAGCCCGGCGAACATCATGAACCTCGAGGGCAGCGCGTCGGCGAGGATCGGCACATGGGCGAACGGCGTCCACGGCATCGGGAACAACCGTTGCCCGTTGACGTGGAGGTACGTGCCCAGCGAGAACACGAGCACGACGATGCCGAACGCCAAGGTCCATCGGGTCATGCGATCCTTCCGCAGCATCCAGGCTGCGGCGATCAGGAGCGCGATCAACGGCAGCGGTAGGTACGCACCCTGCTCTGCGGGTGTCCCCAATGTGTGGTCCGTGTAGGTGTGGAACGTGGCCCCGCCGATGAGCGTCGAGCGACGTGGGACGAAGAAGCTCGCGAGATCCACCGAGCTACTCCCGGAGATGACCGGCCTGATGGGACGCGCGGGGGCTCCCTTCAACACGAAGGTGAGCAACGGGATAAGGATCACCCCCGCTATCGCGAATGCGGCGACCGTCCACGCCGCCGCCGACGCCACCTGCACCCGGTGGCCCCGGACGGCGACCATCGCGCCGAGCATCGCGACCCCGCCGAAGAAGCTCAGCGTTGCGAACACTTCCGTCGAGATGGAGAACTGCAGCACCAGGAGCAAGCCGAGACCAACGACGAATCGACCCACGGGAAGCGACCCGTCGATCCTCCGGATCACCAGATACACCGCAAGCGGCACCGGAAAGATGAGGAACAGGTTGACGTGACCGGTGAGCTGTTCGGTCATGTAGCTCGAGAACCCGAACAGATACCCGGCCACGAGCGCCGGTATGAACCTGCTGCTGATCCGCCGACACACCAGGTAGGCACCCCACGCCGCGAGCGCCGGCGCCAGCATCGTGGCCAGATTCATGCTGACGAGCGGGCCGAACGCCTTCGTGATGGGCCAGAAGATGATCGCCGGGCCCGGGATGCTCGTCGTCCACGCGAGGTTCACCCCCGAGGGTTCGTAGATCGCGTGGGTGACGACGGGGCTCAAGCCATGGCTGATCGCGTGCGGCCACCACGCGAACCCCCAGAGGAAGATCCTGGAATCACCCGCCCCCTTGCCCGCGAACGTGGTGGCGTAGTCGCGGAGCACGGGCAGCCCATAGAGGAGGAACGACACACCGAGGTAGGCGATGAAGGCGATCGCGCCCTGCCGGGCACGGCCCCGGCCGGGACGGGGCAGCCTGGCCGGTTCCGCGTCGGGCCGGGGAGGGGGCGCGGAGGTATGCGGGTCGCCGGGATCGGCGGGAAGTTCCGGGATCAGGACGGCGGACATCTATCCATCCTTCGCCCGCTGCGCTCCCGAGGTTCGGCACCCTGCGGGTAGGTGACGCCTTGCGCACGCATGAGTACCCTGAGCGAGCTTTGAGCGAAGGTCGTCACGCCGCCAAGTCGTCCCGGACCAAACCCGCACTCATCGTCGGCATCGTTGCCCTCGTCGCCGTGGTCGTGGTCGGCATCATCATGTTCACCTCCGGGGGAAAGAGCCCACCCGGCACGATCACCCAAGGCGACAAGCCCATCCCCGACTTCACGTTCACCGTCGCGAAGACGCAGGCGGTGCCCACAAGGAGCGGGGTCAAGCCGCAGAAGCTCGCGAACAAGGCGACGACCGCGACGAAAGCCGCGGCCGCCCTGCTCGACACCTTCTACACGGAGGCGTTCCTCAACCCGAACGTCTGGGGCAAGGACTCGAATGCGTTCGACAACTTCACCCCCGACGCGAAGGCGGCTGCGGCCAAGAAGCTCACGATCCTCACCGCCGGCCCCAACGCCGCCGACGAGCTCAAGAACCTGCACCCCGTGCCCAGCAAGCTCACGTCGAAGGTCCTCTTCGACGACAAGGGCAACGCCTATCAGGTGATGGCGACGGTGGAGTTCATGGCCAACGCCACCCTCAAGGCCGGGGGGCACGCGACCCTGGTTTCCACGGGGCAGTACTTCCTGAAGCAGGTGGGCGGTTCCTGGAAGGTGGTCGCCTTCGAGGTGAAGCGCGCCGATACCAACACGGCGCCGCCCTCGCCCACCGGCACCCCTTCGGGGCAGAGCCCGAAGGAGACCCCTTCGTGAGACGCCGCTTCGTGGTCCTCATGCTCTTCCTGCTCGCGTGGGTGGGCGCCATCGTCGCCGCTGGATTCGGAAGCGGTGGCACCGCGGTGGCGCAAACGCCCGGCATCATCATCGGCAAGGCACACGCCGGATACGCGCCGTCGCTGACCGGCTCCAAGCCCGTGGTCGTCCTTGCGATCGGAAGCGGCGCCCGGCCGGGCGATGACGTCATGCACTCGCTGTCGGACTCGATGCACGTGATCTTCATCAACCCCACCACGCACAAGGCATCCATGGTCGGCATTCCCCGCGACTCGTGGGTGAACATCCCGGCACACGGGACGAACAAGATCAACGCAGCGATGCCCTACGGCGGCCCGCCGCTCCTGATCAAGACCATCGAAAC
>JAXDJY010000133.1:0-6024 GCA_034667445.1 Actinomycetota bacterium
AGTACCTCTACTTCTACTACTCACGGCAGCGGGCGGTGGAGAACATCCTGGCCTCGGGGAGTTCACGCGGGGAGCAGATCGCCGCGCTGAACGCGGGGCTGTGGCCGGCGCTGCGGCGCGCGGTCGATGCCGGCGATCTGCAGGGTGCCGAGACGGTCTGGGAGCGCGCGATGAACGCCCGCGACGAAACGTACTTCGCCCGGGAGCGCGGGGAATCGTTGCCGGAGGCTCCCGACGCCGATGAACCTGCCGAGCCGATCGAGATGTTCGAGGGCGAAGGCTACGAAGGACTCGCCACCGCCGTGATGACGGCGGCCGTCCAGCGTCTGCGGGTCCCGCTCATCCTGAACGTGCCCAACCGCGGCGCGATGCCCGACCTGCAAGACGACGACGTGGTCGAGGTCACCTGCCTCGCCGACGAGCACGGCGCCCACCCACTCGCACAGGGACGGATGCCGGCCGCCGCGAAGGCATTGATCGAACCCTTGAAGGCGTACGAACGCCTCACGGTCGACGCAGCAACCTCCGGCTCCTACGACAGCGCGCTGACCGCGCTGATGGCGCACCCGCTGATAGGCGGTTTCGACCTGGCGCGGTCGATCCTGGACGACTACCTCTCGTCCCATGCGGAATACCTGGGCTATATGACCCGGTGATCTGACCGCAGGGCTTGACCGGGCCGAGGATCGCCGGGTAGCGTGCCTTCACCCCCGGAACGGAAGGTTCGTCATGAGACCCAGAGTGAGGATCGGCGTCCTAGCAGTGGCGATGTGGGTGATCGCGATGCTCGCGACACCCAGTGGCTCTGCGGCCACTCCTTCTTATGAAGGGATCCCCCAGCTGGGTCACGTGTTCTTGATCGTCGGGGAGAACACCACGTACTCCCACATCAAGCCGAGCAACATGCCGTACCTGCTCGGAACCCTGAAGCCCCGGTCGGCATGGATGACCGAATACCGCGGCACGACGCACTGGTCACAGGCCAACTACGTTGCGATGACGTCCGGGCAGTTCACGAAGTGCGAGCAGCAGGACTACGGCATCGCCTGCCACCAGAACGTGCCGAACTTGTTCAATCAGATCGATGAGGCCGGCGGCTCGTGGACAACCTGGCTCGAAGGCAGCTCCGCGCGCTGCGATACCGGGTCGGGCAGCACGTGCGATCCTCAGGGACCCTGCCCATTGACGGGGTTCTTCACCACGGGTAATCCCGCGATCCTCTACGACAACATCGAAGGGGCGAACGGCGTCTGGTCCGCGACCGACAAGTCCCAGGAGTGCCTGCAGCACGATATCTACGCGGGCAACCCGATGGGCATCTTCAACAAGGCGCTCGCTGAGGGTACCGTTCCCGACTTCAACTACATCCTGCCCAACGGATGCGACGACGGCGAGGCGAACTGCAAGCCCGTCAACAACCGCTACACGCAGTTCGACAACTACCTGGCGAAGGAGATCCCGAAGATCCTCGCGTCGCCGTCGTTCGGCAGCGATGGGCTCATCATCGTGACCTACGATGAATCCGAACGGCAGAATGGGATGGATCCGAAGTACGGATACGGTCAGGGTGGCCACGTCGCCACATTGTTCATCGGCCCGCAGGTCCAGCCGGGCAACTACCCCGGTATGTATAACCACTACGGACTGTTGCGAACGCTCGAGGATGGCTACCGGCTGACCGGATACGTCGGCTACGCGAACGATGTTCCCGCCATCATCCCGATCTGGAAGCAGTAGCGGGTGTACCGACGACGACCGTAGCTTCCAGGTCTTCGGAAGTTGCGACGCGTGCGACCAAACCATCGCCAAGCATCTCGTCGGCTGTGTGTGTCGCCTGGCGCTCACTGGTCTCCACCAGCAGGTGACCGTCCGCCGCAAGCCACCGCGACGCCTCCGCGATGATTCGGCGTTGGATGTCGAGCCCGTCCTCCCCACCATCCAGCGCCGCATGCGGTTCGTGGAGCCTGGCCTCCGCGGGTAACAGTCCGAGCTCCTCGGTGGGGACGTACGGAGCATTCGCAACGAGCAGGTCGACCCGACCCAGCAGCGCCGTGGGTAGGGCCTCGTAGAGATCGCCCTCGTGGACCTGTCCACCGATGCGCGCGAGATTGCGTCGAGCACATCGCACCGACGCCGCATCGATATCGGCGGCGTGGAGTTCGGGCTCATCCACGGAAATGGCGATCGCGGCCCCTACCGCCCCCGACCCACAGCACAGGTCGACGATCACCGCGGTCGAATCGGCGAGCGAGACCGCCTCGCAGACCAGCAGCTCACTCCGGCGCCGGGGAACGAACACACCCGGATCCACCTCGATGCGGATCCCGCAGAACTCGGCCCACCCAACGACATGCTCCAGGGGCACGCCCGAGGTCCGCCGGTCCACCATCGCCGCCAGCTCGGCCGGAGTGTGTGCCGAGGAGATCAAGAGCCAGGATTCCTCTTCGGCGAAAACACAGCCGGCGGCCCGAAGCGCGCGCGCCACGTCTGCCTGCGCGACTACTGGAGCCCGTCCCAACCCCATCGGGGCATCGGGAGATCCGACGCCACCACGGCGTCCTTAGGGGAGTACGAGACGACCTCACCGACGGCCCATTCCATATAGGAGCGCAACGCGCCCCGGAATGCCGGATCGTCGGGAAGACCGGCGTCCTCGGCCGCCTGGACGAAACAGGTGAGGAAACGAGTCCCCAGATCCTCCTCTGCCCCCTGGCGCGCATGGATCTCGATCATCCCGGGATGTCCGCCGAAGGACCCCGAGTACTTCGGCGGACCGCCGAACACCTCGGCCCAGTAGTCGGCCAGCCGCTGGACATGCTCCGGGTTGCCAGGGTGGGAGAAAGGATGTTCGAGCACGGGATCGTCCAGGCAACGCTGATGATGCGCAGCGGCGAGCGCCAAGAAAGCTTGGTCGCCACCCGCGAACTCATAGATCGTGGGCCGCGTCATGCGTCGGGCGCCGTCGTTCGAAGAGCGGGAAAGCGGCTCGGCAGGCCGGGGGCGCTGACCTGGTACAACGTCTCCGTTCGGGCCAGGCCAGCCAGCCGAACGCGCCCGAGATCGCGGATCCGTACGCCGGCGGGCATCGCGTCCCGCACGGCAGCTCTCGTTTTCTCCGAGATGATGATCTGGCCGCCGTGACCCACGGCACAGATCCGCGCGGTCGTGTGGACCGCAAGCCCGACATACCCGGTGTCGGTGAGTGTGGGTCTGCCGGTATGGATACCTGCTCGAACCCGAACCGGCACGTCCTCCGGCCAGGTCCGATCGTCGAGCGCTCGGTGGATGTCGATCGCCGCCGCCACAGCGGGGCCGGGGCGTTCGAAGACGGAGAAGTACTCGTCCCCGGTGGCATCCACCTTGCGGCCACCGTGACGGCGGACGACCGTCCGGATCGTGCCGCGCACGTCGCGAAGCACAGCCGCGTATCGACCGGCGAGTTTGCGCAGCAGCACGGTCGATCCTTCGATGTCCGTCAGCAGGAACGTTACGGCGCCCGTCGGGAGAGTCGAAAGATCGGGTCCGCGTTCGCTCCGCTCGACGCGTAGTTGGCCCGTGATGAACCCGACAGGCACGATCCCGTACCGCCTGGCCGCCTGTAGAAGACGCAGCCGCGTCCGTTCCCGAGCGCCATCGTCCTCGAACTTGACCCGTTCGAACCGCGAGAGGGCGTTACGAACGTGCGCTTCGTCGTGGATGGGCAGCCTGCGCTCGCCCTTCGGACCGATATAGGCGAACGCCTTATCCGGAAGACCCGCTCGCTCGCGGGCACTGAGCTTGGCCACCCGGGCACGATATCGCTTGCGCGAGATCGGGACGAACGTCATCGGGCATAGACTTCCGACGGTGCGGACGAGATCGGGGAATCGATGACGAAGGGACCGGTGGTTCCGCCGGTGAAGCCGATGCTAGCCAAGGTCGAGGAGTTAGTTCCCGACGGCGCTGAGTGGCGGTACGAGCCCAAATGGGATGGCTTCCGGGCCCTCGTCTTCCGCGAGGGTGACCAGGTGGAACTGATGAGTAGAGATGGTCGCGCCCTCGATCGGTACCTCCCGGAGGTGGTCGAGGCGGTCACGTCGTTGCCGAAGGGTTCCTGGGTTCTCGACGGCGAAGTGCTGATCGTGACCGCGGACGGGCTGGATTTCGGCGCGCTGCTTCAGCGGATCCACCCCGCTGAATCCCGGGTCCGAACGCTCGCCGCTTCCACGCCCGCAACGCTCGTCGTGTTCGACATCCTCGCGGTGGGATCGAAGGACCTGCGGCCGTTCGACGAAGACACCCGCCGGGGCGAGCTTGAGGCCTGGGCGGCCGCAACGGGCGTCCGGACCGCACCCGAACGGTTGGCCGAGCTGGGACCGGGCCCTGAGGTGCTCGTGACACCTCGCACGCGGGATCGCCGCGTCGCGATGCGGTGGTACGCCGATGAGGAGGGCATGGGCCAGGATGGATTGATCGCCCGGCTCGCGAGCTCGGGCTACCGCGAAGGCGAACGGGTGATGGTCAAGATCAAGCACCGCCGATCGATCGACTGTGTGCTCGGTGGATACCGATTGGCGAAAGACGGGAAGGGTGTCGCGAGCCTCCTCCTCGGGCTCTACGACGGCGACGTCCTGCACTACGTCGGTCACACCTCGTCGTTCCGCGCCGCGCAGCGCCGGGAACTCCTGGAACGGCTGGATCCCCTGAAGGGAGACGGCGGGTTCGGTGAAGGACGATCTCCGGGCGGGATCAGCAGATGGACCTCAGGGCGCTCCACCGAATGGGTCGCGCTGCGACCGGAACTCGTGTGCGAGGTTTCCATCGACAGGATGCAGGGCGAGCGCTTCCGACATGCCGCGACGTTCCAGCGCTGGCGGGATGACCGAGTCCCGCGTTCGTGCACGTTCGAGCAACTCTCACTCGGACGGGCCTGAGGTGTTCTTCCGCGCCCTCGAGGGCGTGACCCTGTCCGGCTCGCCCTTCGCCTTCGGGAAATGCGGTGGCCACGGCGCATCGCTCGATCCGCCGGCCTCGTCGCGATCGGCGAGCTCCAGCAGCTGCGTAAGGTCGCCGGCGGTGGCATCGATACCTGCCCCGGCGTCGCCACGCTCCTTGAGCATCCCCGGGACGGTGTGAAGCGTGAAGTCGGCGGGCTCCACATCCGCCACGTCGTCCCACTCCAGCGGCATGGAGACCCTCGCATCGGGGACCGCCCGTACGGAGTAGGCGGAGGCCGTCGTGCGATCCCTGGCGTTCTGGTTGTAGTCGACGAACACGCCGCGTCGCTCTTCCTTCCACCATGCGGTCGTGGCGAGCGTCGGCGCCCGGCGTTCGATGTCGCGAGCAAGCGCGAGCGCCGCACGCCGCACCAACTGGAACTCCCATCGAGGCTCGATCCGAACGGGGACGTGGATGCCCCGTTTCCCGCTGGTCTTCGGGTACCCGGTCAAGCCGTGCTCGCTAAGCGCCTCGCGCGCGATGAGCGCAACCTGCCTGACCTCGTCGAACGGAACTTCGGGCGTCGGATCGAGGTCGATCCGCAACTCGTCCGGACGATCGACGTCGGCGCGCCGAACGGGCCAGGGATTGATATCGAGGCAGCCGAGCGTCGCGGCCCAGGCGAGGTGCGCAACGTCGGCCATCACGGCCGTCCGAGCGGTCCGGCCGCTCGGGTAGGTGATGGTCACGCTTTCGACCCACTCGGGCGCTCCTTTCGGGATGCGCTTCTGGAAGAACGGCTCGCCCTGCACGCCGTCGGGCCACCGGAACAAGATCGAAGGCCGGTCCCGGCAGCCGATGAGGGCGGCGGACCCCACCTCGATGTAGTAGCGGACGACGTCGAGCTTCGTGATGCCGGCTGCGGGGAAATAGATCTTCTCCGGGTTCGTCACGTGGATCGTGCGGCCCCGGACATCGATATCGACCGGTTCTGCCTTCGTCATGGCTTGGCTCCAACCGCTCGGATCAGGAACTCTGCGACGCGGACTCGGCTGAAGTGGCAAGATCGGCCCAGACGGTCTTACCCTCGCCCGCTATCTCGGTTCC
>JAXDJY010000134.1:0-2945 GCA_034667445.1 Actinomycetota bacterium
GGCGATGACCGACCGACTCCGGCTGGTGCTGGCCAGCTTCCTCATGTTGTTCACCGAACTGGTCCTGATCAGGTGGTCCGGCTCGAGCATCGTTTACCTCTCGTACTTCTCGAACTTCGTGCTGCTCGGCAGCTTCCTGGGGATCGGCATCGGCTTCCTGCGCGCGAAGTCGATGGTGAACCTCTTCCGCGTGGCGCCGATCGTGATGGCGTTCTTCATCGCGTTCGTCGTGAAGTTCCCCGTCGTGATCGACCGGTCGGGTTCGACGTTCGTGTTCTTCGGGTCGCTCTCGCAACGGGGATTGCCGATGTGGGTGATGCTGCCGATCGTCTTCTCGGCGGTGGCCCTGATCATGACGTGCATCGCCCAGGGCGTGGCGCGGCTGTTCTCCCGGTTCGACCCGCTCGAGGCATATCGCCTGGACATCCTCGGGAGCGTGCTGGGGATCGCGGCGTTCTCTCTGCTCTCGTTCTGGGGGACGTCACCGGTGGTGTGGGGTCTGGTCTTGGGCACCGTGTTCGTGTTGGTGAACGAGGGCCGCCCCACTGTGCTGCAGCTCTATCCGCTGGTCGCCGTCGTCGCACTGTTCGCGATCGCCGCGCGCGGCGACATGGTCACGTGGTCGCCGTACTACAAGATCACCGCCTACCCGATCTCCGCGGAAGGACACAACGGCTACCAGGTGAGCGTCAACGGGATCCCGCATCAGACGATCATGGACGTGGCCGAACGCGTCCGTTTGGAGCCGACATACGGCCTGCCGTACGAGCGCGCGGCGAACAACCCGCTACGGAACGTGCTCATCATCGGCGCCGGAACCGGGAGCGACGTCGCGATCGCGCTCAACGCAGGCGCCCAGCACGTCGACGCCGTCGAGATCGACCCGAAGTTGCTGCAGATGGGACGGGATCTCCACCCGGATCAGCCGTACCAAGACCCACGGGTGACGGCCATCGTGAACGACGGCCGGGCGTTCTTGGAGCGGACCGACACGACCTATGACCTCATCCTGTTCGCGCTGCCGGACTCTCTGACGTTGGTGAGCGGGCAGTCAGCTCTGCGGTTGGAGAGCTACCTCTTCACGAAGGAGGCGATGGCTTCTGCTGCAGCGCATCTGAGCCCGCAAGGTGCCTTCGGGATGTACAACTACTATCGGGAAACGTGGCTGCTCGACCGTCTTGCGGGCACGTTGCAGCAGGTCTACGGCCGCGCCCCGTGCTTGGATACGAGCAGTTTCGATGCCGGGCCGGCCATCGGGCACTTCTCCTTGTTGATGGATTCGAAGAACCCCGACGCCCTCAAGTGCGCACAGACCTGGAGTCCGGATGGACGGGTGGTGCCGGCACCCGCCACGGACGATCACCCGTTCGTGTATCTGCGAACCGCCACCATCCCGGGCCTCTACCTCATGGTGCTGGGGATGGTGCTGCTGGCGTCGATCGTCCTCGTCCGCGTGGCAGGCGGTCCGTTCGGCGCGATGCGCAGGTACGTGGACCTCTTCTTCATGGGGGTCGCCTTCCTCTTGCTCGAAACGAAGAACGTGGTGCAGTTCGCGCTCCTGTTCGGGACCACGTGGTTCGTCAACGCGTTGGTCTTCGGCGGGATCTTGCTCACCGTGCTCGCCGCGGTGGAGACGGCCAAGCGCGTCAAGGTGCGACGGACCGGCTGGCTGTGGCTGGGGCTCGCGGCGGCCATCGGTGTGGCGTGGCTGGTTCCGGCCGATTCGCTCCTCTCGCTCACCCTGATCCCCCGGTTCGTTGCAGCCGTCGCCCTCGCGTTCGCCCCCGTGTTCCTGGCGAACCTGATCTTCGCCGAACGGTTCCGCTCCGCCGGCGATTCAACGGTCGCATTCGGGGCGAACCTCCTCGGTGCGATGGTGGGAGGCGTGGTCGAGTATCTGTCGCTGCTCATCGGATACCGCTCGCTGCTTCTGGTGGCGGCTGGCGTGTACGCGTTGGCCTACCTCTTCGGAAGAGGCGTGCTCGTTCCCGCGAGCGAGTAGCGGGTAGGCTGCGGCGACCGGCGGGGGAGGGCCAGGCACGTGTCCGTTATCACCATCGAGGGCCTTCGCAAGGAATATCGGCGGTTCCGCCGGCCGTCGAATATCGCCGTGGACGGCCTCAACCTCGAGGTCCCCGAAGGTGGGGTGTTCGGCTTCCTGGGGCCGAACGGAGCGGGGAAGACGACCACGATCCGCTGCCTGTTGGGTCTGGTGCACCCCAGCGCCGGCTCAGTTCAACTCTTGGGCGCCGATGTGTCGCAGGCGCTGCCCAGCGTGATCGGGCGCGTCGGCTCGATCGTCGAGACCCCGGCGTTGTTCCCGAAGTTCACCGGCCGGCGGAACCTGGAGATCCTCGGGCGGATCCAGGGCGTCGGTCCCACGGAGATCGACGACGTCCTCGCCCGCGTCGGTCTGGCAGAACGCGCCGATGACATCGTGAAGACGTACTCCCTGGGGATGAAGCAACGGCTGGGGATAGCCGCCGCGCTCCTGAAGGACCCCGCCATCCTGATCTTGGACGAGCCGGCGAACGGGCTGGATCCGGCCGGCATCGTCGAGGTCCGCGAGCTGCTCAAGTCGCTGGGGGCCGAGGGGCGGACCGTGTTCGTGTCGAGCCACATCCTCACCGAGGTACAGCACACCGCGGATCGCGTCGCCATCCTTGCCCGCGGTCGATGCGTTGCAACCGGCCCCGTGCACGAGGTCCTCGCGAGTCGCGGCGGCGAGGGGATGGTTGCGCGCGTCGAAGACCTGGCCGCCGGAGAACGGGCGCTGCGCGCGGCCGGGATGACCGCCGTCGTTGATGCCGATGTGCTGCGGATCACCGTTCCCGCCGTTGAGGCCGCCCGGATCACCCACACGCTGGCCGACGCGGGCCTCTATCTCAGCGAGCTCCGGCCGGACGAAGTCGACTTGGAAACCGTATTCCTCGAACTCACCAAGG
>JAXDJY010000135.1:0-3271 GCA_034667445.1 Actinomycetota bacterium
GATGACGGTCCAGAGCTTCCCGCCGGCGAACTTCGTTGGCTGGGTTTCGTCGCTCCCGGCGTCCAGCTTGTTGAGGCTCGCCCCTACGGAATCGCCCAGCGGTGTCGGTCCGGGCTTCTGTGGCGCCCTCGGCGGAGAGACGTAGAAGTTCACGCCGCGGACGACGGCTTTCGTGAATCGAAGACCGGCCGGGTCGGTATCGATCTTCCCGGTGTGGGTGAGCGCCTCCACCCCGACCCGGGTGTCTCCGGCGCCCGTGTATTCCAGTGCCGAAAGGAAGTACAGCGTGCTGCCCTGGTCGAACGAGTAGTGGCCCCCGTTCGGGACGTTGCCCCCGCGCATCGAGTAGATGGTTCCTCCGCCCAGGTCCCCGGGGTCGACTTGCACCAACGGACTCGGCGCTCCGGATTCGAGGTCCTTCTTCGACATCACGAGCATCCGTACGCCGTTGAACGCCCCCGTGTCGATGTTGTACTCGTTGTAGTTGATCTCATAGACGTTCGCGTCGGTCGCGGTGAACGGGTGATCGGCGAAGCAGGCCGTGTCACATCCCGGCGAACCGGGGGCACTCACCTCGATCGAGTAGACGTTGTAATCGCCCAGTGGGTCGGGCGTGGCCTGCACGGCGAAGAACTCCACGTTCCGGCCGTTGAAGCCTCCCGTGAAGAAGTCCTGGCCCGTCGCCCACGCCATCAGGAAGAAGCGGCCGGTCCCCTGGTCGAACACGCAGCCGATGTCGCCCAGGGTCCAAGGTCCGAACGTCCCGTTCTGGCGATCGATCTCGTTCGGAAGACCGTAGAACGTCGAGGAAGAGATCGGAGGAGTCAGCTGCGATCCTGTTCCGTCGGAGAACTGGAGATCGCTGTTCACGTACTCGACCGCGACCCCGTCGCCCTGGCACATCGCCCCGTCGGATGGCTCCGAGGTGAACGAGTTCCCGTTGTCGGCGCGACGGCCGTCCGCCGCATTCAGCCCGTCATAGCTCTGGGCGGTCCCACTCGAGTCGACCACCTTGGAGTTCGTGACGCTCGCGGCGGCGATCGATGCGCCACGAACACCGGCCCCCGTGAGGGGCCGCTGAAGGTTCTGAGGCGACCGCAACCCCGCTGCCGCAACGCTCTTACGCGGAGCAGCGGTGGCATCGCCGGCGAGCTGCCTGACGTTGACGGTTCCTCGCAGGGTCACCTTGGATCGGGCGACCGTTACGTTGTCGGGTGCGCGCGCACCTTGCGCGAACCCAGGCGGAACGCTGACGGCCAGCGCAGCCAGCGTGGCAAGGGCGAGGACGAGAGTGAGCCTTCTCGACCGATGCATGGGGGTCTCCCTTCGCTCAGGACCCTTCCACCGTAGGCCGGGTCGAAACCCAGCGCAAATCACGTGGTAACTCGCACGTGCGTGTCCGCCGACTCGGGTAGCCTCTGCTGATGCACACGGACGCGGCGATCGAAGTTCACGGCTTGGCGAAGGCCTTCGGCGATGTCAAGGCGCTGGACGGCGTCGACCTGGCGGTCAAGCAAGGGACCGTGTTCGGCCTCCTGGGACCCAACGGGGCGGGCAAGACCACGGCCATCCGCGTGCTCTCCACGCTGTTGCTTCCGGACGCGGGAACGGCCTCCGTCGGCGGCTTCGATGTGGTCGCCTCGCCGCGGGAGGTGCGCCGGCTCATCGGACTGACGGGTCAGAACGCCGCCGTCGACGAGTTGTTGGAAGGTTTCGAGAACCTCTACATGCTCGGGCGGCTCATCGGGATGAGCGTGAAGGATTCGCGAGGGCGCGCGACCGAACTCCTCGAGCACTTCGGGCTCTCAGACGCGGCCAAAAAGAAGGTGAAGACCTACTCGGGCGGTATGCGCCGCCGGCTTGACCTCGCGGCGAGCCTGGTTGGACGTCCACCCTTCCTCTATCTGGACGAACCTACCACCGGCCTGGATCCACGAAGCCGCATCGAACTGTGGGAGCTGATCCGCCGATTGGTGTCGCAGGGCACCACGGTCTTGCTCACCACGCAATACCTGGAGGAGGCCGACCGTCTCGCCGACGAATTGGCGGTCATCGATCACGGCAAGGTCATCGCGGCCGGCACGCCGCTGGAGCTCAAGACCCAGATCGGCGACCAGATCCTCGAGGTGCGCCCGGCCGATCAGAACGACCTGGACGCCACCAGGAAGATCATCGGTTCGCTCGCCGGCGAGGACGAACCCATCCACAGCGACGGGCACCTGGTCGCGGTTCGGGTGCAGGACAGGTCGGTGCTATCGCGTGCCATCGTCGCACTCGATGACGAGCGGATCGTCGTCGCCGACCTCTCGCTTCGCCGGCCCAGCCTGGACGAGGTCTTCCTTGCCCTCACCGGACACATGGCCGAAGAGGGCGAACCCTTAGCCGAAGATGGGAGCGCCGCATGAGCACCACCGCTCTTGCTCCGGACGCGATCAAACCGACGTCGACGCTTCGGAACACGCTGTCGATCGGTCGCCGGAACCTGCTGCACATCAAGGGGAACCCTGAGCTGATCGTCGAGATGACGTTGCAGCCCTTGATGTTCCTGGTCTTGTTCGTGTTCGTGTTCGGCGGGGCTATCGCGGGGTCGAGTTCGAAGTACCTGCAGTTCGCGTTGCCGGGGATCTTGGTCCAGAGCGTGGCGTTCCTGCCGTTCGCCACCGCCATCGGGCTGAACGTGGACTTCCAGCGCGGGGTCATCGACCGGTTCCGCTCGCTGCCCATCGCCCGCTCGGCGGTGATCGGCGGACGCATCGCGGCCGACAGCGTCCGGATCCTCTGGAGCATCATCATCATCACCGGGTTCGGGGTCGTACTTGGGTTCCGGTTCGGCGGCGGGTTCGCGGGTGCGGTGGGCGCGATCCTCGTCGTGCTCGCGTTCGGGCTCACGATGTGCTGGCCGATGGCATTCGTCGGCATCACCGCGAAGACCACGGAGTCGGTGAACTCGCTCGGCTTCATGCTGATCCTGCCGCTCACGTTCGCCAGTTCCGCGTTCGCCGATCCGAAGACGATGCCGACGGCGTTGCGGGTCTTCGCGCAATGGAACCCGGTGACCGCGGTGATCGACACGACGCGCGGGTTGATGCTTGGTGGAGCGGTGGCGCACACGCTGTTCAAAGCCATCGCGTCGATGATCATCATCGTCGCGATCTTCGCGCCGCTTGCCATCGGCAAGTACCGCAAGCGCACCTAGGAGGGTCCATGGTGTTCATCAGGCGGCGGAGCATCCCGGAACTCCTGGTCGCGGGGGCCGTCTTCGTCTTGGGGG
>JAXDJY010000136.1:0-6338 GCA_034667445.1 Actinomycetota bacterium
GATCGAGTTGGCGGGGTTCGCACTGGCAGCCGCGCTCATGCGGCCCTTCGACGCGGCGATCCTTGTGGCGTGCCTGTCCGTGTTCGCTGCGATCCGCTACCGGACCCGAGCGTGGCGCGGGCTCGCGTGCCTCCTGGCTTCCACCTCGGTCGGCGTTCTCGCGTGGCTGATCGAGATGTCCGCTCGGTACAACGGCCCCGGGGGGGCGCTGCGGGCTGCACGCGAATACGGGCACGTGGGGCGCGGGATCGGCGTGCTCGGGTCACTGCGGCTCGCCGACGGGCCAATCATCGGCCCCGACCCAGATCCTTCGTTCCCGGTGTTCGGGGTGCTGGCGGCGATCGTCCTTGTCGCGCTGGTGGTTCTCGGTCTTCGTGCATCGCATCGCACAAGAACGTGGCAGCCTGCGTGGTTCGCTTCGGGGGCCGGAGTCGTGCTGCTCGCTGCCTATCTCTTCGGCGTCGGGGGTTCGGCGCCCCGCTTCCTGCTCCCCGGCATCGCGCTTCTCTGCGTGCCCGCGGGGGTGGGTTGCGTCTGGATCGCACGGCGAGGTCGCCCTGCCGTTGCCGTGCTCGCCGTGCTGGCAACGGTGTTGGTCGGATACCAGGTCTGGATCGGACGGACCATCGCTACGGACCAATCGCGCCAGGCCACCGCGGCGGCGGCGGTCGGTGCTCGGATCAGAACGCTCGACGCTGGGCGACCGTGCGTCGTCCTGTCCTGGACCGCAACACCGCAGATCGCGTTCGCCGCCGGCTGCGTCGGCGCCAACCTCGGCAGCCCCGTGGCTGGGGGGATCGAGACGCTCGTACAGACGGCCCCCGCAGACGGGCGCATGGTGTTCCTGGTCGAAAGCTCGACGCATGGGGTTCCCGCCTGGGTCAACTCCGCCGGCATCAGTCCGGTTTGGGTTCCTCCGCCGTCCGCCGACAACGGCTGAGCCGACTCGATCCTCCCCGGGCGCACTCAGGTCGGGTCGAGGGTCACCAGATGTCGTTCGATCCGCCGGAGTTCTGCAGGCGGGACCTGCGTTCGCGTGGTCTTGATCGGTCCGAGCGGCTCCTGCGAGAGATCGAACGAGAGCGCGTAGTCATACGCCGAGGCGTCGGCACTGTTGAGCGGCAGGAGGCCGAAGGTGTGTTCTACGAAGGCGAGCACGGACACGAAGGAGGCTTCGTGCGTATCCGTGAAGCCGGCTCTGGCGTACGGCGAGACGATGAGCATCGGCACCCGGATCCCCCACGAGGGCCGTGGTGGTGCCACGTGGTCATAGAAGCATCCGCAGTCGTCCCACGTGATGAAGACGGCGGTTGAGGACCATTCCGGACCGTGTTGGATCGCATCGATGACGCTGCCGATCCAGTTGTCGCCGACCGCCATCGAGAAGCTGTTGTGTTGGGAGTTCTTCGCCGTGGGCGTCACGATCGAGTAGTTCGGCAATGTACCGGCCCGCGCATCGGCGATGATCGAGGACGCCGGCACGAGGTTGTCGGCCTGCGAGGATCCCAAGCACTCGAAGAAGGTGGGGCAGATGGCCCAGCCGTAGCCGGAGCCCAGCTGGGTCGGATCGTCCAGACCTCCGTAGATCTTCCACGTCTTCTTCGCCGCGTCGAGCCTGTCGAAGATCGTCGGCACATAGCGCACGGGGGAGGCTCGATAGGGCCCCCCGCCCAAACGATCGGGCACACACGCCGGCACGGAGCGGATGGGCTCTCCCTGTCCCGCGCTCCAGTGGGCGTCGAGATGACTGTCGCAGCCCCAACCCGGCCCGGTGATCACGCCCTGTCCTTCCGAGAACGGATTGTCACCGATGAACCCGTCGGCGTTGGCGGATGCGAGCACCATGTGGCCCACCCACGATGGGGTCGAACGGAACTCGAAGGTGTGATCCGACACGGCGTAGGCGCTCGCCAACGCGGCGGTGTTCGGGATCTGTGACGGGTAATACTGCGGGAAGCAGGCGTAGGGGATGGGCGCCGCGGCGCCGCAGCCACCGACCTCTGTGAATCCGTCCATCTTCCCCCCGGCGATCGCGGTCTGTTGTGATGCCACGTTGTGGACGATGTAGGGAACCAGGTCGCGTGCGCGTGGCAGATCCATGACCTGCCCGTTCGCGAGCGTGGCCGTAGTCGCACCGTCGCAAGCCATGTCGGCCCCGGGACGCCGGATGACTCCGGCGGCGACGTCCGCGCAGAACCTCCCGAGCACGTTGTCGAAACTATGGTTCTCTTCGTCGATCAGAACGATGTGGCGGATCGGCGAATCGGGGGTCGGTGTCGACGTGGCTGTTGCTTCGACACCAGTGAGGCGCAGGGCGGCGAGTAGGACCAAGAAGGCCCCCGCCGCGCTCCAGCGTCGGTTCCGATGAGTATTGGCCATGGGTTTCGTCTCTTCCCACCATTGCACATCGAACGGAGTGTTGTGCGTTATCGCATGCCACTGCCGGAGATCTTGTGACGGTCCCCTGGCTATTGACGTTCGGATGGACCCCTCATATACAGGTGAGAGTGCGGCCGGACCCACCGGCAGTAGATCGAACGAAGGGGGATCGATGCGTCATCGACTGATCGGGGCCGTTGCGGCCATGACGCTCACGCTGGCGGCCGCGGGCATGGCCGGCGCCCAAGCGAACACCCACAATGGCCTGCGAGCGGTTCGCATCGAACCGCGTGGAGTTCGTGCAGACCCACCCGAGGCTCGGGGTTAAGTCCCAAGCCCGGGTGCACATAAAGAAGCCCAATGCGGGCATGTTCCTGCACTCCGCCGCGACGCCCGGCCCGATTTCGCCCAACCCAAAGGTCTACGTCGTGTTCTGGGGTAACCAGTGGTCGAGTGACCCGGCGGGCGCGGCCCCGGCGTTGCAGGCGTTCTTCAGGGGTCTCTACGGTTCCGCCGACACGTGGGGTACCGTGATGAGCCAATACTGCGAAGGGCTCCCGGCCGGCACCTCGGACTGCGAGACGGCCGGAATACACATCGTCCATCCCACCAAGACCCCACTCGCCGGCGTGTGGTTCGACAACGCGACGGCCGCACCGTCCAAGTCGTCGCAAGCCCAGATCGGCGCTGAGGCGGCAGCGGCGGCGGCGCACTTCGGGAACACGACCAAGGCATCCAACGCGAACGCGCAATACGTGATCGCGTCGGCGACCGGGACGCACCCGGACGGGTTCCCGAAGGGTGGGTTCTGCGGCTGGCACAGCTCGGTGTCCTCGACGTCGGGAACGCTCGCCTACACGAACCTCCCCTACGTCCCGGACCTGGGCGTGGGCGTGTGCACGACGCTCGCGAACGCCTCGCCACTCGACGGGTACTTCTCCACCGAGTCACACGAGTACAACGAGAGCGTCACCGACCTGTGGCCGAGCATGGGCTGGCTCACGAAGAACGGGTATGAAAGCGCGGACCTCTGCATCTCATCGGATGCGAGATTGACGCTGAAGACCGGAACGTTCGACGTGCAGGGCGTCTGGTCGAACAGCGCGAACAGCTGCGTCACCCGCGGGTAACCATCACGTCCGCCCCCGCTCCCGGCAACCAACCGGGAGCGGGGGCTCGGACGCGACGATGGATCCTTACGACCCGCTGGTGGACCAGGTTCCGCCGGGCCCGGCGTAGCTCGGTCCCTCACCCCAGATCGCGTACGTCTTCCCCGTGGCGTTGACCGCCATCGAGAAATAGTCGCCGTAGGTGAACGCGAAACCGCCGGCGGTCTTGTAGGGCGCGCCGGTGCCGAGGTTGGACAGTCGCACCTGCGGCGAGAACGAGCCACCGGCATTCGCCGTACTCCGGTACCACACGTTGAACGCGGTGGTGCCGTTGCGGTCGTCCATCCACGCGACCCGGAAGTCACCCGCTGTGGGCCCGGCGGCCACGGCCGGGAAATCCGCACCAACGTGCGTCCCCCCACTCCCGAGCGCTACGGGCGCGGTCCAGGTCACCCCGTTCGTTGAGGTGGCCTCGTAGAGCGACATCGGGCCGCCGGACACCGAGCTCTTCGCGTAGACGACCATCGCCGTCCCGGCACCGTCGACGGCGATCGCCGCCTGCGCGCCCCAGAAATCGGCCGGACAGGTCTTGACCGGGCACGTCGGTTGCTGCTGGCTGTTGTCGACCGTCGTCGTCGTCCACGAGGCACCGCCGTTGGTCGAGGAGATGACCGCGAGCTTGATGGGACCGACCGGATTAGCGGCGTTCTGTTCGGCGCTCTCGGAGAAGTAGACGTTTCCGTTGGGAGCCACCACTCCGCCTTCGGCGAACCAATAGAGCGCGTCGGAGTTGGTCTTGACCGGCGCAGAGAACGTGGCGCCGAAATCATGCGACACCGCGATGTAGGAGTCCGTCGAGTTGAACGCGATGTAAACGTCCTGCCCGGAAGGAGAGATCGCGATCCACGGCTTGTCGGTGAAGGACAATCCCGACAGCGCCTTGAGGTCGACGGGAGCCGACCAGGTAGCGCCGTGGTTGGACGACTTCTGGAAGACGACAGCGTAGGAGTTCATGTGCACCTGGTAGATGGTGCCGTCGGTCGCGACCTTCATCACCGGATCGTTCTGTGCCTGCTTACACGGGCAGACCAGCGAATCGGCGCCCCACGTGGTCCCGCCGTTACTCGATGCCCGGAACACCATGCAGTGTCCCTGCCCGTTGGAGCAGAAATGGGAGTATCGGGTCGTCAGCTCGTACACGTACGACGAGCTGGGATCGAGTGCGACATTCGGCTCCCAGTCATCTGCCGAGCTCCACAACGCCTCGTTCGAGAAGCCTGCCGGCGGCGGACTGGTCGGGGGCGCCGCGGTGTGGGTCGGCCTCGCCTGGCCCTGCGCGGCACCGCTCCGAGCTTTGGCGAGCCCGGATGCCCCTGCGGCCAGAGCCGCCGTCACACCGAAGATGGCGATGGCGAAGACCATCAAACTGAGAACGACTCGCCTGAGCATGTTGTCTCCTTCCCGCGCGAAACACGGATATGCCGTCCCTAGGACAGGACGCATGTGAGCTTAGGACCGGTGCCGGTGTTTGGGCATCGACGGGATGATCGAAACGTGCCTCGCCCCGAACAGTGACCATCCTCTCCCTGATGCCAGGGATGCCTCAGAGGGCGGGTTTGACTTCTCGTTCAAGGCGGTGGGTAAATGGCGGTGATGCCTGGGTCCCCCGGATCACACCCATCGCTCGGACGGGGGCGCGCGATCGAGAGCGTGCTCCCAACCCCCGGCGCCGAAGAGCGCTTCCAAGCGCTCGTCGAACAGATCCCCGCGGTCGTCTACATCGACGCCCTGGACGAGTTCGGTACGACCGTCTACATCAGCCCCCAGGTCGTCGGCCTACTCGGCTATCCGCTGGAGACCTGGGAACAGAATCCCGGTATCTGGTTCGAGGCCGCGCATCCGGACGATCGCGACGCCGTGTTCACCGAATATCTCCGGCGGCGAGAACTGGGTGAGCCGTGGTCGATCGAGTACCGGATGATCACCCGCCAGGGCTCGGTGATCTGGATCCGCGAGGACGATCGGATCTTGCACTCCGAAGAGGGCGATCCGGTGGCGGTCCAGGGCGTGATGTACGACGTGACCGAGCAGAAGGGGACCGAGGCCCGCTACCTCGAGCTCGACCGGGCCAAGAATGCCCTGCTTCGCGCCGTCTCACACGATCTGAAGAGCCCGATCTCGGCGATCCTCAACGGGGCGAAACTCATCATGAACCCGGGCTTCGATCTCACCGAGAAGGACCGCGAAACGCTCCTGGGCGGGATCGTCACGAGCGTGGAGAAGATGGATCGGCTCGTGAGCAACCTCATCGACCTCGAGCGACTCGAACGAGGGATCGTCGAGGCCCGCGCCGAGCGATTCGACCTCGGGGCGCTTGTCCGAGCGGTACAGACGGAGGTCGCCACCCACGATCGTCGGCGCGTGCGTCTCGACATCCCCGAGCACCCCGTCATAGCCACCGGAGATCCCGTCATGCTCGAGAGGATCGTCGAGAACCTGCTGATGAACGCACTCAAACACACCGACGACGGTGCGGCCGTGACGCTCCGATTGCGCCGGGAAGACGGGGAGATCGTCATCGCGGTGGAAGACTCCGGCGACGGCGTGCCTCCCGACCTCAGGGAGACGATCTTCCGGCCGTTCGACCGGGGCATGATCCCCGGCGCGGGTGGTCCCGCCGGACTGGGGATCGGGCTCTCACTCGTTGCGAAGCTCACCGAACTCCACGGTGGACGGGCGTGGGTGCAAGAGCGCGTCGGCGGCGGGGCATCCTTCCGCGTCAGCATCCCCGACGGCGGGCCATCGCGAAGCCCGGAGACCCGCTAGATGACGGCGTCGGCCCCGCCTTCG
>JAXDJY010000137.1:0-5150 GCA_034667445.1 Actinomycetota bacterium
CGATGGCGCGCTGGAGGAGGCGCTCGCGATCCAGCTGTCCCGCTCGGACGCGGCCCGCGAGCCGGTAGGCGAGCGGGATCTGCAAGATGGCAAGGCCCACGAGCGCGAGCGCGAGCACGGGGAGGAACGCGAGCCATAACTGTCTCGCGCTCGCCGTCACGGAGTCATATAAGAGGTATGCCTCGAACAGGAGCGGTTGTCCGTTCGGGGTTTGCACCGGCAGGTATACCTCCAACAGGCGCCCAAAGTTCCGTTCGTACCTGTTCTCCGGGGCGCTCAGGTCGCTCACATCGGCCTCAACGGCGTTGGATCGCAGCACGGCAAGTTCTTCGGTACCAAGCGAGAAGCGTTGACCGATGAGCTCTGGGGTGTCCGAATATACGATCGTCCCGTCGGGGGCCCAGATCTTCACCCGTACGATCGGGTCGACGATCAGGTCGATCGTGTCGAGGGTCTGCACGCTCGTTGCGTCCCCGCTGAGGATCCCATTCGTGAGGTGCGGCTCGATAACAGCCTTCGCGGTCACGCTGGTGATGTTCTTCGCCTGGCGGATCGCCTCCGCTCGGCCGACCCGTTGCATGACGACTATGCCGACGACCCCGATCAGCACGAGGACGACCGTTCCGGACGCGGCGAAGGTCAATACCGCCCTCGCGACCGACATCGGCTTCTTCTCCACGAACGCCCTCCGGTTCCGAGCCTACCCGCGAACGTGGGATCGAAGATGTCGAGAACCTGCCGGCTCGTTCGTCGATGGGGTGGACGGTCCCGATGGTGGACCCGAGTACAGGAGGGGATGGCATGGCGAAGTACCTGTTGCTCTACAGCGGTGGGAAGATGCCGGAGTCCGATGCCGAACAGGCTGCGGTCATGAAGGCGTGGGATTCTTGGTTCCAGGGACTGGGCGCTGCTGTCGCGGACGGAGGTAACCCTTTCTCGCCTGCGTCGAAATCGGTTTCCTCTGACGGGTCGATCACCGATGGCGGCGGCTCTGCCACCGGCTACTCGATCCTCGAGGCCGACTCGCTCGCCGCTGCCGCCGACATGGCCAAGGGGTGCCCGGTGCTCCAGGGTGGCGCATCGATCGCGGTGTACGAAACGTTCGACGCGATGTGACGCGGGTGCCGGGGCCGCCCCCCGCGGGCGGCCCCGAGCCACTCGTAGGAACCTCCCCTTCCTGCTTTGTTCGATGGCTTGACTTTTCGACGCGTGCTCCGTATAGTACCGATACGTTATATAAGGGAAAGGTTATCTATGGCCCCCGCAACCGCAGGACATCTCGACCGGACCTTCTCGGCTCTGGCCCACCCGGCCCGCCGGGCGATCCTGTCTCGGCTGGCGACGGGAGAGGCCACCGTGACCGAACTCGCCGAGCCGTTCGCGATGACACAGCCCGCGGTTTCGAAGCACCTGAAAGTGCTGGAGCTCGCCGGCCTGATCACGCGCGGGCGGGAGGCCCAGTGGCGGCCTCGCAAGCTCCAAGCGGCACCACTCAAGGACGTCGCCGATTGGGTGGCCGACTATCGGCGCGCTTGGGAAGAAAGCCTGGATCGGTTGGACGACTACTTGCAGGAACTCCAAGGGAAGGAGCAGAAGGATGGCTGAGGACGGCATGAACAGGGAGATCACGATCACGCGGGTCTTCGACGCACCACGGGACCTGGTCTTCAAGGCATGGACGGAGGCCGAGCACATCGCGAGATGGTGGGGCCCGGAAGGCTGGACCGCTCCATCGGTCGAGTCCGACCCCCGGCCCGGCGGTGAGTTGCTGATCGTGATGCGGGGAACCGAGGGCGATGACCATCCGCTGCGCGGGGTGTTCGTTGAGGTGGTTCCACCGGAACGCCTGGTGGTCGAGTCGACCGCCGTGGGGGAGGACGGACAGGACGTGCTCCAGGCTGTGAGCACCGTGACGTTCACCGATCTGGGCGGAAAGACCGAGCTCACGGTGCACGCGCGGGCCGTGGCCCTGGTTCCCGAAGCCGCGATGATGCTGGGCGGCATGCTCGCCGGCTGGAATCAAAGCCTGCAGTGCCTGGATGACGTGCTCTCGGGGGCGGTCGACCGGGAGATCGTGATCTCGCGTCTCTTCGAGGCGCCGCGGGACCGCGTGTTCGAGGCATGGACCCAGCGCGAGCACGTCGAACGCTGGTGGGGCCCGAAGGGGTTCACGCTCACCGTCGACGAGATGGATGTCCGCCCCCGCGGCAAGTGGACCTTCACGATGCGCGGGCCGCAGGGTGACTTCCCGAACACGATCGTCTACGACGAGATCACACCGCCGGAGCGCCTGGTGTACACGCATGATGCCGGGTTCCGAACGACCGTGACCTTCGACGACTTCATGGGGATGACGGCGTTGACGATGCGGCTCGTGTTCGACAGTGCCGGCGCCCGGGATCTCGCGATCGAGAAGTACAACGCCCTCCAGGGTGGCAACGAAACGCTGGACCGGCTCGGGGGAGTGCTGGAGGCGATGGCCGACGCGTAGGGGCGGTCGTATCTCTCCGTCGCCCGTAGTGTGACGGACGAGCCCGATCACACCACGGGGGAACGATGACCAGGTTTGGGTTGCAGCTTCCGAGTTTCACCTTCGACGGTGTTCCCGACTCCGCGATGTTCGCGCGGATCGCGGACACCGCCACCGCGGCCGAGGGATCCGGGTTCGATTCGTTCTGGGTGATGGACCACTACCACCAGATCGGGCACATCGGACCCCCGTCTGATCCCATGTTGGAGGCGTATACGCTCCTCGCCGGCGTGGCGGCTCGCACGTCGGCGATCAGTCTCGGTGCGATGGTTACCGGAGTGACGTATCGGAACCCGGCGTTCCTCGCGAAGGTCGTGACGACGCTCGACATCGTCTCGTCGGGGCGCGCGATCCTGGGGATCGGTGCCGCGTGGAACGAGGAGGAGTCGAAGGCGTACGGATATCCGTGGCCATCGGCCACCGAACGTTTCGAGCGGCTGGAGGATGCGTTGCGGATCTGCCGGTCGATGTTCACGCAGCCGCGGTCCTCTTATGGGGGCACGCACCACCATGTCGACGGCGCGTATAACAACCCGCAGCCGGTACAGCCCGGCGGGCCGAAGATCCTCATCGGCGGCGGAGGCGAGAAGAAGACGCTTCGTCTCGTGGCGCAGTATGCGGACATGTGGAACGGGTTCGGTGACGTGGACACGATCCAACACAAGCTGGATGTGTTGGCAGCGCATTGTCGCGATGTTGGGCGCGATCCTTCCGACGTCGTGAAGACCAGGCTGGGAACGCTGTTCGTCACCCGGAGCGCCGAAGAAACGCGGGAGCGCCGCGAGGAGTTCATGGCGAGGCGCGGCGTCGCTGCCGTCGACCTCCCGTCGATGTTCACGTGCGGCGAGCCGAACGAAGTGGGCGACGCCCTCCAGGTGTTCTTCGACGCCGGTCTGGACGGTCTCCTCTTCAACATGCCCGTCGGGTCCACGCCGGCGGATGTCGAGCGCGCCGGGATCGCATTGACCAGCCGGTTCGGACCCCCAACCCAGCCGTAGTCGCCGCGCTCGCCCATTCCTACCCGCGCCCGGGTACACAGTCTGTTACCCGCACGGTCGATACACACCCGGACCAGTGGTGTAGGCGCCCGTCGCAACTCGAGGGGCAGAGGCTCGAGGAGGACGATTGGGACGGGTGGGATCAGCAGACATCACGGAGCGCAAGTTCGGCGGTCGCGTTCTCCGTTCATTGCTTGCGACCCTTCTCGCATCGCCATTGTCCTTGGTCGGGGTCGTGCCGGCCAACGCGGCCGCGTCGCTCACGCTGACACCGACCACCTGGAACGTCGTCGGTCTCGACTCGAACAACCTGAACGCCGGGCCCAACGAGTTCCTCTCCGGAGCGAAGGTATGCAACACGGGTGACACCGCCGCCGCGAACGTGGTCGCGACCTACGTGTGGGACACCGCCAACGCCAACGTGAATCTGCAGCCCGGGAGTGGGAGCACGCGGAGCGTTGCCTCGCTCGCCGCGGGCGCGTGCTTCAACGCCTACTTCAACATCGAGGTAACTCGTGTCGCCGCCGCACGTAGTAGCGCGCGGCGCTTCCACATCACAGCGACCGCAACGTCGCTCGGAACCATCAGCACGCCGACGCCCCGCGAGATCTACGTCGAGAGCCTCATCTCGCAGAACCGCAACAGCGTGAACTCCGTCGCCGGCCCCACCACCGTCTACGTCGGCGGGACATACACCTACACCGTTTCGTCGTCCACGGCCCCCGGCGGGTACGACCAGCTGGCATCGTTCCTCGACTGGCCGGGCGCCATCTTCGAGGTCCAGTCCGTGAACGTCACCTACACCGCACCGGCCGGCGCGACCAACGACAAAACATATGCGGACGCATGTGGCTGGCAGCCCGATCCCACGTTGGGTGCGTATAACACTTGCGTCGGCCCCAACCAATACGCGGGCGGCAAGGCCGGTGGCGATCTGGTCACCACCTACTCCGTGAAGGTAGTTGCGCCCGGGACCACGACGGTCGGCGAGCTGATCTACGACCACTCGGGGGGCAGCTTCCACTACAACTCGGACTACACCGACCCCATCGCGTCGAAGACGATCACGGCAACGAACAGCGCAGACCTCGCGATCACGAAGTCCGACTCACCGGACCCGGTGATCGCCGGCAACAACATCACCTACACCCTGGGCGTGACGAACAACGGTCCGTCGACGGCGCAGTCGGTCGTCGTGTCCGATCCGCTTCCGGCGGGGACCTCGTTCGTCTCGGCCTCCGGCGGCGGCACGCTCTCAGGCGGGACCGTCACGTGGAACCTCGGCGATATGGCGAACGCCGCGTCGACGTCTCTCACCCTTGTGGTCAAGGTTGATCCCAGTCGAGCCACAGGCGTGTCGAATACCGCCAGCGTCAGTTCTTCGACGACCGACCCGACCGCTCCGAACAACTCCGCGACGGCTGCGACAAGCGTCAACACGTCGGCCGACGTTTCCATCGTCAAGACCGACTCCCCGGATCCGGTCAGCACCGGGCAGACGCTCACCTACAGCCTTGCCGTCGCGAACGCCGGCCCGTCCGATGCCCTGGGCGTCAGCGTCTCCGATCCCCTCCCGGCGGGCGCGACCTACGTTTCAGCGACCACGACACAGGGGTCGTGCT
>JAXDJY010000138.1:0-2579 GCA_034667445.1 Actinomycetota bacterium
TGGTCATGGGGTGGCTACGTCACGCTGATGATGCTCGGCAAGCACGCGGATCGCTGGACGTGCGGCGTGGCGGGAGTGCCGGTCGGCGACTACGAGCTGGGCTACGAGGCCCTCTCCCCCGACCTGAAGGCCTACGACCGCGCGCTCCTGGGCGGGACGCCTGACCAGGTCCCCGAACTGATGGCGGACCGGAATCCGATCAACCACGCGGACGAGGTCAGCGCGCCGGTCCTGTTCATCATCGGCGAGAACGACTCGCGATGTCCGTACGAGCAGGCGATGGCCTACGTGAACCGCTTGGCGACGCGGAACTCGCCACACCAGGTCTATCTGTTCGGGACCGGCCACGGTTCGAACGACATGGACGAGGACGTGCACCAGCAGCGCGTAATCCTGGACTTCTTGCTGGAGAACGTGAAGGGCCTAACCACCGTCTGAGCCGGTCGAGCAAGGGCTCCTGCTACGGTTGACCCGTGCCCAGTCCCCTGATCCTCATCGGCGCCGCGGTCGCGTCTTTCACCGTCTGGAAGATCGGCATGGCGACCGTTCGGTCATTCAATTACGACGCCCACGGCCAGCCGATCGAGCCCCGCCACGAGGTCGAGGACGTTGAGAGCCTGGACGTCTATCTGGTCTGTGCCGAGTGCGGTACGGAGTACAAGGTCAGCCGCCTGGGAGAGCTCCAGATCCCCCGCCATTGCGGTGAAAAGATGCAGGTCGAACGCCGGCCCGCCCGGGCCTGACGACGAGTTATCCACCGTCCGGCCCCCAGGTTTCCCCAAGGTTTTCCCCAACTTCGTTCATCCCCAACGGTGGAAAACCCTGTGGAGGATCACATCCGTGTGATTCGACCCAGGCTTGCGGGGGAGCCGTTCTGGACGCTAGCGGATGCCCATCGTCCCGACGAACCCGGCGAGGATGAGACCAAGGCCGAGCCACAGCACGAGCGGTTTGTAGGTCCCTCCGGTGAAGGGGAGGACCTGCATGTAGTTGAGGACGATCACGATCACCCCGACGCCCATGACGGACAGCACCACGGGCGCGTACCAACGCTTGGGCGGCTTGACCTTCTTCTTGCGCGCCGGCTCAAGCTGGTATCGCTTCTTGGCGTTCTTCTGTCGACCCTTTGACTGAGGCATAGCGCGAAGATGGTACCGCGGAGGGTCCCGGATGCAGCCACCGTTCCGTCAGGCGGGCTGGCGTTCGATATCGATAAGCAAGGCTTGGGTCATCCGGCACATGAAGTAGCTCGTCTCTCCAACCGCGTCACACATGTCCGCTGTAGGCATAGATGTGGTGAGGCCGGTGGTCCACTGTGCGCCGGCGCATCCGCGGAGCGCGCTCGTGAGGGCGCCCGGCGGCGTGCCTTCGAGCCCGCCGGAAACCGCTGCGTATGTCCGAGTCTCCCCGGCCGAATCGCCGATGCAGAAGACCGAGCCGCTCGGACTGCGCGCGAGGATCCTCGCTCGGGTGTCGGTGGCGGCCGCAACGATCACAGAGAGCGGAGCCGCGGAGTTCGCCGCCGACACGTCGGAAAGGTTCGTCCAGCCGAGCGCGTCCTGTTGGGTTTTGCCGGTGACCGCGTCGAATCCGCGGAACGTGCCGTGGGTGGCACGGTAGTCAGACATGGCGTCCATCGCCGTGGCGAGGTTCTGGCGCGTCCTGACGTCCTGTGCGCGGACGCGGGCGCCGAGGAATGTCGGGAGCGAGGTGCTGATCTGCACGGAGAGCGGATCTGCGCGGAACATGATGGTGGATACCGCGAGGAGTCCGATGGCGGCGGCGTTCAGCACGACCGATGGACGAGCGAGACGTCGGCGAACCGGCCGGCTCGGTGCGTCGGTTTCCACGCTTGGTGCCGACGGCGGCGTCTCGACCAACCCTTCCATCGGGACCGCGAGTCGCGGGCCCGTGTCGGCAGGCACGGTTCTGGTCAAGCGACGCTGCAAGAGGCCGGCGAGGGGTCGCCACCCAGCGGCAACGACGCCGATACACGCGAGAGGAACGGCGTAGCCGAACCGCGTCCAGAAGAGCCAGTGCTCGGGCCCGGTCAACATGGCATCCATAGGCCCGAACGAAAGGAGGATCGCGATCGGCGCTGCGGACCACGGCCACCAGCGCCGGTCTGGCCCAAGGAGTGCCCCGAACATGGCGATCGGCAGCGCGCCTTGGAACAGGAAGGATCCGAACTCTACCCCGTCTCCGCGCACGAGCTTCATGTAGAGGGCACCGCCGACTCCCACGAGCATCCATGTCGCCCCCGCGACGACGACCGCGGAGAGCGCACCGGCGCCCGGCTTCACGCGGGTCCGCGCCGGCCCAGGGCGGTCTCGACGCCACCACATGATGGCAACGGCGGGCGCCGCCACAAGGAGCAGGTTCATTGCTGTGGTGATCCAGAAGCCGTGGATGTGCATCGGCGTCCCCCACCAGTGCACCCCGAACGTCTGCAACGGTGATTCGAACGTGGGGAAGAGGAGCAATGGAAGGAGCGCAGTAAGTCGGCGGCCCGATGCCGCCAGGATGGCGCCCGGTAGGGCGAGGGCGGCCCACACCAGGGCGGTGGCGCCAAGCCCTTC
>JAXDJY010000139.1:0-3155 GCA_034667445.1 Actinomycetota bacterium
GAGGGGTGGAGATCGACTCCGATGTTGCGGACCTTCCACGGTCGATGGTCGAGGAACAGGTCACGAACGGGATCGCGATCAGGATGTCACTGCTTTTCCTCCTCCTCGGGGGCGGGGGAGAGGGGCCCGCAGATGAGTGAGGCCGTCCTGATCCGTGGAGCCCGGCTGCTCGACCCGATCTCGGGGCGCGATGAGATCGCGAACGTCTGGGTGGCAGATGGCGTCATCGGCGGTGTGGGCCAGGGTTCGGCGCCGAGCGACGCCGATCTCATCGACTGCGAAGGCCTTGTTCTCACCCCGGGGTTGGTCGACATGCATACACACCTGCGGGAGCCGGGTGAGGAACACAAAGAGACCATCGCCACGGGTACGCGCGCGGCCGCGGTCGGCGGGTACACCGCGGTGAGCTCGATGGCCAATACCGACCCCGTCACCGATCACGCGGCGATCATCGCCGAGATCCGTGAGAAGGCGACCGCGGCGGGCAGCGCCGATGTGTTTCCTGTTGGAGCCGTCACCAAAGGACTCGAAGGGGAGTCTCTCGCCGAGATGGGTGAGATGGTCGCCGCGGGGGTGCGGGTGTTCAGTGACGACGGGCGCGCGATCCCCACGGCCCGCATCCTTCGGAACGCGTTGACGTATGCGCGGGCGTTCCCGGCGGACGTGGTCATCGCCGATCACTGCGAAGAGCCCTCTTTGGTCGAAGGCGGTCAGATGCATGAGGGCGTGAACTCTTACGGCCTGGGGCTGGCGGGCAGGCCCGCTGAGGCGGAGGAGATCATGGTCGCGCGCGATATCGCCGTGGCGCGCCTCACGGGTGGGCGGATCCACATCTGTCATGTCTCTGCGGCCCGATCGGTAGATCTCGTCCGGCGGGCAAAGGCGGACGGGGTTCGGATCACAGCTGAGGTTACGCCGCACCACTTGGCGTTCACCGACGACGACCTGTTGACCTACGACACCAATCTCAAGGTTAATCCGCCGTTGCGGTCGGCCGGCGACAGGGCCGCGCTGCTCGAAGGACTCGCCGATGGCACCATCGATGCGATCGCCACCGATCACGCCCCGCACGCGGTGGAGGAGAAGGAGTCGGAGTTCGACCTGTCACCGCCCGGAACCATCGGATTGGAGACGGCGCTCGCCGCGGTGCTCACCCACGCCGTAGCTCCGGGCCACGTCTCGATGATCCGCGCGATCGAGGCGATGACATCGGCGCCCGCAGCGATCCTCGGCGCGCAGGGACACGGTGGTCCCATCGAGGCCGGCCGTCCCGCGAACCTCATGCTCTTCGATCCGGCGCAGGAGTGGATCGTCGAGTCGCCGTTCGCTTCGAAGGCTCGTAATAGTGCCTTCCTCGGGAATCAGCTCACGGGCCGGGCGCAGCACACCATGTTGCGGGGCCGATTCACGATGGTGGATGGAAAGCCGACCACATGAGAGGACCGGAAGCCGTTCTGGCGCTCGAGGATGGTTCGGTGTTCGAGGGTACGGCCTTCGGCGATGAAGGTGAACGGTTCGGGGAGGCGGTCTTCAACACCGGGATGGCCGGATATCAGGAGGTGGTAACCGACCCCTCGTACGCAGGCCAGATCGTCGTGATGACCGCTCCCCACCAAGGCAACTACGGGATGAACCGCGAGGACCCGGAATCGGGGAGGGTGCAGGTCGCCGGTTTCGCCGTGCGCGAGGCGAGCCGGCGACCGTCCTCATGGCGAGCGACGGGGTCCCTGCACGCCGACCTGGTGGCCGACGGCGTGGTCGGCATCGAAGGGATCGACACGAGACGCCTGACGCTGCGCTTGCGCGAACACGGGGCGATGCGTGCCCTCGTCAGCACCTTGGACCTCGATCGCGACTCCCTCGTCGAGCGGGTGCGGGCATCCGACGGCATGGCCGGCGCGGATCTCGCGAGAACCGTCAGCGTGGAGCGCCCGTTCGAGGCCGCCGACCGGTACGGGCCGGCGGCCACGGAGCACGGCCGCATCTACCGTGTTGCCGCCTACGACTTCGGCATGAAACGCAGCATCCTGCGGCTGCTCGGCGCCAACGGCATGGAGTGCACCGTGTTCCCCGCCGATACCCCCGCGGCGACAGTCGCCGCCGGTGGGTACGACGGCGTGTTCCTCTCGAACGGTCCTGGCGATCCGGGCGCCACCGCGTATGGCGTGGACGCTGCGCGCGCCTTGCTCGGGCAGGTGCCGATCTTCGGTATCTGTCTCGGTCACCAACTGCTCGGTCTCGCGCTCGGCGGCCGAACGTACAAGATGCGGTTCGGCCACCGCGGCGTGAACCAACCGGTGAAGAACATGCGGACAGGGCTCGTGGAGATCACGAGTCATAACCACGGGTTCGCTGTCGATACGGATGGGTGGCCGGTGAACGCGGATGGGTTCGCGCAGACCGCTGCGGGAAGGGTGGCCTTCTCGCATGTGAATCTCAACGATCGGACCCTTGAAGGGCTCCGCTGCCAAGAGGTGCCGGCCTTCAGCGTCCAGTACCACCCGGAGGCGGCACCGGGTCCCCACGATTCTCGCTACCTCTTCCAAGAGTTCCGAGATCTGATGGGGAGCGCCTGATGCCGCGGCGCTCGGACCTGGACAAGATCGTCCTCATCGGGTCGGGTCCCATCGTCATCGGTCAGGCGTGCGAGTTCGACTATTCGGGCACGCAGGCGTGCAAGGTGTTGAAAGCGGACGGGTTCGAAGTGGCGCTCGTCAACTCGAACCCGGCCACGATCATGACCGACCCCCGATTCGCGGACCGGACCTACATCGAGCCGCTCGAGCCAGATCACGTACTTCGGATCCTGGAGCGCGAGCGCCCGGACGCGCTCCTGCCGACCATCGGTGGACAGACCGGTCTCAACGTCGCCGTCGCCCTCGCAGAGTCCGGTGACCTCGATCGCCTGGGGATCGAGCTCATCGGCGCGAAGCTCGACGCCATCCATCGGGCCGAGGATCGCAGCGGTTTCAAGGAGACGATGATCGGCGCCGGGCTGGACGTCCCAAGTGCCGGCGTCGCCCGGTCGCTCACGGAGGCGATGGCGTTGGGGGAGTCCATCGGCTACCCACTCATCGTGCGGCCCTCGTTCACGCTGGGGGGAGGGGGGTCGGGGTTCGCGGCAGCGCCTGCCGAGCTCGAGACCCTCGCCGCCC
>JAXDJY010000140.1:0-3650 GCA_034667445.1 Actinomycetota bacterium
ACGGCGGGCGGCGCGACCACCACCGCGACGGCCTGGGAGACATCCACGTCCCGACGAGGCGCGGTTCCCGCGACCACCCGATCGGCCCTGACGACCTTCAGGCTGTCCTCGTCGGTCGCGAAGCGGGGGGCGTTCCGAACATAGAGCAGGGCGAGCACGCCAACCGTGATGATCGCGAGGATCATGAAGATCTCCGCCAGGGAGACCCTCGATCCGAGGTTCCCGAGCGGACTCATGTTCTTCACGGGGGTCGCCCCGGGGGTCTGGGAGATCTGCGCCATCGCCGTCCCCGCGCCGATCGTGAGCATGACGGATGCGGCTGAGAGGATGGTGAGGGATCTCTTCAATGTCTTCACAGCGCGGATTCTCGCAACGGAACGGTCACCGCGGCAACTTACCGCGGATATTGCCCTCCTGAGCCGGAGCCGGGATTTGAACCCGGGACCTACCACTTACGAGGCGGTTGCTCTACCACTGAGCTACTCCGGCAGCCGATCGTGGAGTCTACCAACGGCGATTCTGGCGATGGTGAACGGCCATCGGGTGCTGGCACCACCAGGACTACGCGGGGACATACACGTGTCGGTTCGACCAGTTCTGCGCGATGATGCGCCGATGGTGGATGGACAGGTGACGCGGGTGATGGTCGGAACCGACCGCTCCCAAACCGCGGAGCGGGCGGTCGTGTGGGCGGCCGGGTTCGCGGAGCGGTTCGACGCTGAGCTCCATGTGGTGCAGGTGGTGCTGCCGGTGAACCCGGGAACCACGGAGTTCGGGGCGGCGGAGACCACCCGGGCCGCAGCGGCCGCCGACGAACTCCAGCACCACGTGAACGAGCTGGCGGGAGAACGCGGGAGATCCCACGTCGTCGTCAGCGACGATCCCGCGATGGCCATCGTGGAAGCCTCCGAGGATGCAAGGATCGACGTGCTCGTGGTCGGCAACGCCGGGATGAGCGGGCGCAAGGAATTCCTGTTGGGCAACGTTCCGAACCGCATCAGCCACAACGCCCGATGCCACGTGATCATCGTGAACACAGCCGCCGAGGGTGATGTGAAGGCGCAGCCGACGCGGGCGGCCACGCGAGCCACGGTCCTTCGCGCCGGCGGTGTCGAGGAGCCGACCGAACCGCACCTGATGGCCCGGGGGACCAAGATCGCGGCCGTCTTCGCCAAACACGGATTGAAGGAGCTGTTCGGCCGGCCGGACCAGGAGGGAGCCACCGGACGGCACCGGCAAGCCAAGCGGATGCGTGCCGCGCTCGAGGAACTCGGGCCGACCTTCGCGAAGCTCGGGCAGATCCTGTCGACGCGGCCCGACCTGCTGCCACCGGAGTTCATCGAGGAGCTGGCGCTGCTGCAGGACCACGTCCCAGCACTCTCCGAAGAGCAGGTGGTGAAGGTCATGGAGGAAGAGCTGGGCGTCCCTTGGGAGGACGTGTTCGATCACATCGAGCCGCAACCACTTGCAGCGGGAACCATCGCGGAAGTGCATCGCGCGGTGCTCGCGAACGCCGAGAAGGTCGTGATCAAGGTGCAACGGCCCGACGCACGCGAGTTGATCGAACAAGACCTCGCGCTGCTGCAGCTGTTCGCGCAGAAGGCCGGGGATCGCCAAGGGCTCAAGCAGGTCATCGACCTCGAAGCCGTCTTCAGCTACCTCTCCGAATCGCTGCACCGAGAACTCGACTTCCGCACCGAGGCGCGGAACATGGACAAGATGCGCGAGGTCATCGCGCCGTACGAGCGGCTGGCGGTGCCCGTGTTCTATCCCGACTACTCGACCTCGCGCCTCCTTGTCATGCACGACGTCGGCGGGACCGCCATCAGCGACTGCCCGGAGGGACCGGTACGCCAAGAGGTTGCACGCCAGCTGCTCGAGTCGTTCTACAAGCAGATCCTGGTCGACGGGTTCGTGCACGCGGATCCGCATCCCGGGAACCTCATGTGGCAGCCGGAGGAGGAGAAGCTCTACCTGCTCGATCTCGGCATGGTCGGCGAGGTTGGCCCGGAGATGCGCGAACAGCTCATGATGCTCCTCCTGGCGTTCTGGCAGCAGGACGTCGACTTCCTCACCGATGTCTCGCTGATGCTCGCGGGTGGGATGGGCAAGTCCGACCTCGACATCGGCGGGTTCCAACGGGAGATCGGCGATCTCATGGCGAAGTACCGGACCGCGTCGCTGAAGGACATCCAACTCGGGCCCGTCCTGCAGGAGATGACGGAGATCAGCCTGCGATACGAGGTGCCGTTGCCCGCCTCCCTGACGCTCACCGCGAAAGCGATGGCGCAGATGCAGCTGGCCGCCGCCCAACTCGATCCGGAACTCGACCCGTTCGATGTCGCCGGCAAGTTCCTCATGCGAACGGTGCTGAAGCAGGCCACGCACGCGTTCGACCCGCAGACCCTGTTCTATCGGACGCAGAAGGCGAAGGTCCGCTTCCTCCAGGTGGTCGAGGCCGTTGAACGACTTATCGGCGCGCGCCCCGGTCAGAAACTGGAAGTGAATTTCCGCGCGGCCTCCCTGGAACGAACCGTCCACGTGGCCGGGCGGCGGCTCGCGCTCGGCGTCGTGTCCGCTGCAGCGTTGCTCGGGACCGCCATAGTCGCGTCGTCAGCCCGCGTGGCGGCGTGGGTTCCGATAACGCTTGGAGCCATCGGAGGCGCGTTCACTCTGGCGCTGCTCGTGGACCTAATCCGTAAGCGCGACTGAGTCCTCAGGTCTCCAGGGCGGGTGGGGGCTCGCCGAGACCCCACGCGTCCAGCCCGCCATCGACCACCACCGTGGAACCGGTGACGTAGGCCCCGCCCGCGCTCGCGAGGAACGCGATGACCTCGCCGACCTCCGACGGTTCGCCGAGCCGGCCGAGCGGAACCAACGCGCGGGCTCGCGTGACGGCTTCCTCGCCGTAGCCCGCAAGACCCTCGGTGTCGATCGTTCCGGCCGCGACGCATACCGCGCGGATGCCGTAGCGGCTCCACTCGATCGCGATCCCGCTCGCCAGGTTCTCAAGGGCAGCGCGCGCCGCCGACGCGTGCGCGAACCCGGTGATCCCGCGTCGCGGGGAGAAGCCGATGAACACCACCAATCCCGAACGCTCCGGGATCATCGACCGCACAGCGACCTGCTGCGTCATGTTCCACGCCGCGTCGACCGTCAGCCGATGCACGGCCCGCCATCCCTTCGCCGAGATATCCTCGGCCGGCGCGACGAACTGCCCACCCGCGTTGTTGACGAGCACGTCGATCCGTTCGAACCGGTCGAGCACAGCAGCAAGGAGCGCGTCCACCTGATCGGGTTCGCGGATATCACATTGCAGCGCAAGGCATCGGGCACCTTCAGCCTCGATCGCGGCGCGCGCAACCTCGAGGGGTTCGGGGCGCCGGCCGCAGATCGCGAGCGACGCCCCGGTCCGCGCGAAGGAGAGCGCGGTGGCACGTCCGATGCCGGTTCCGCCGCCGGTGCCGAGGACCACCTTGCCCGTGTTCGCCTCCGGACGCAGAACCCCGGTCATCGTCCGCGCCAGACGGGCCGGCGACCTTCCGCGAATGCCCGTGGGCCCTCTTCGGCATCCTCGGAGTCGAGCGCTCGTTGGTAGGCCGGCACGGTCCCCACGCGAAGGGCGGCGTACCCCTCCTGGATCGTGCTCG
>JAXDJY010000141.1:0-3103 GCA_034667445.1 Actinomycetota bacterium
CTCCGGGTGTTCGTGGCGGGCGAGGCACTCCTGTCCGACGGGGGGATGGGTACGGCGCTCATCGCAGCCGGTGCGCCGGTCGGCGCATGCCTAGAAGCGCTCAACGTGGACGCCCCGGCAGACGTGGCGCTCGTCCACCGTTCGTTCGTGGATGCGGGGGCCCGGCTCATCCTCACGAACACCTTCGGGGCGAACCGCTTCCGTCTGGACGGCCACGGTATGGCCCACCGCGTCGGCGAATTGAACCGGGCGGGCGCATCCATCGCCCGGCGCGCAGGCGCGAAGTTGGTCGGGGGGTCCATGGGTCCACTGGGAGTGCGACTGGCGCCCTACGGGCGCGTGCGGTCCGATGACGCGTTCGACGCCTATCGCGAACAGGCGGCTGCGCTCGCCGAGGGCCGGGTGGATCTCCTGGTGATCGAGACCCAATCGGATCTTCGCGAGGTGGCCCAGGCGGTCGCGGCCGCGCGCGAAGCGGCACCGGGTGTGGCGGTCGTCGCGAGCATGACGTTCACGAGGGACGACCGAACCCTGCTGGGTTCCACCCCCGAGCAGGTCGCCGCCGGCCTCGCCGAACTTGAGGTCGACGCGATCGGGGTGAACTGTGGTGAGGGGCCGGCCCAGGCGCTGCGGATCGTCCGCGCGATGGGTGTCTACGCGGCCGGGACCCCGCTCATGGTTCGGCCGAACGCGGGCGGCCCTGCGGAGGTGGGTGGCCGATTCGTCTATCCGGCAACGCCGGACTACTTCGCCGGACACACGAGGTCCTTCCTCCAGGAAGGCGTGTCGATCGTGGGAGGTTGTTGCGGCTCGGGCGTCGCCCATATCGCCGCGATGGCCCGGGCGCTCAGCGACCATGGGCCGCGCGTTCCGGTTGAGCTCACCGAGCGGATGATCGAAGTCGAGGAGCCCCCGGCAACGACGGCCCCACCCACCGGGCTGGAGTCCAAGCTTGCGCGAGGGGATCTGGTGATCGCGGTGGAGATGGAACCGCCGCGGTCGTTCAGCGCCGCGAAGCTGGTTGCGGCGGCGACCACGCTCGGCCAAGCCGGCGCGGACGTGATCGACGTCGCCGATTCACCGATGGCGAAGATGCGGATGAGCGCATGGGCGGCCTGCCGGCTCATCGAAGAGCAGGCGCGGATGGAGACGGTCCTGCACTTCCCGACCCGAGGCCGGAACATCCTGCGCCTGCAGGGCGATCTTCTTGGCGCGCACGCGCTCGGGATCCGCAACCTGTTCGTGTGCGTGGGCGATCCCGTCACCATCGGTGACTATCCGCACGGCTCGAACAACGTCGACGTGACCGCCACGGGCCTCCTTGCCCTGATCACCGAGGGCTTCAATCGGGGGGTCGATCGCGCGGGGTCCTCCATCGGCGAGCCCACCTCGTTCTTCGCGGGCGCCGCCGTTGCCCCCTCGAGCCCCGATCTGGACCGCGAGGTTCGGCTGCTGAAGAAGAAGGTCGATGGGGGAGCACGCTTCTTGCTCACCCAGCCCCTCTACTCGGTGGAACCGCTCATCGAACTCCGGACCACCTATGAGGCCTTCGCCGGCGAGCCGCTCGAGGTGCCGCTGATCGTGGGTGTGCTGCCGCTGGTGACGGCCCGCCACGCCACGTTTCTCCACAACGAAGTGCCCGGGATCGTCATCCCGGAGGAAACCCTGAGCAGGATGAAGGCTGCGGGCACCGACGCCTGGCGAGAAGGCGTCGCCATGGCCGGCGGGCTCATCAGTGACCTTCGGGCCCAAGGCGTCGCGGGTATCTATGTGATGCCGCAGTTCGACCGCTACGACCTCGCGGCCGACGTAGTGGAACTCGCTCGAGGCGCCTGATCGCAGCTACGCGCGGGGCCGGCGGGGACAGTGCGGCGCACGAAGATCCTCGTGGTTAGCCGGCACACACACGGTCGGGGCGCGGTTGACGTGCCAGAATGAACGTTCGTGGACCAGAATATCGACACGGCCGCGCCCGCTCCTGGCATCGCTCCGACCACGGCGGAGCCGCACCTGAAGATCCAAGCGCTCATCAGCCGGATCCAGCACGACGTCCCCGAAGATCGCCGTGATGCGCTCGCCGCGTTCGCCAAGGCCTACACCCGCAGGTTCGCACCCGAAGATCTCGCCGCCACCACTGATGACGAGCTGCTGGCGAAAGTGCGCTCCACGTTCGAGTTCGCCGATAGCCGGGCCACCTCGCCCAACGCCGTGCGGGCCTTCAACCCGACCGTGGAGGCGGACGGCTACCAGACCCCCGGGTCCGTCTTGGAGACCGCCACCGACGACTCCCCGTTCCTCGTCGACTCGGTCACCGAGGAGCTGAGCGCCCGAGACCTTGCCCCCCGCCAGATCCTGCACCCCGTCATCGGTACGATCCGTGATCACGCCGGGCAGATCGAGCGCCTCGTTCCGGCGCGCGACGCGGAGCACCGCGAGTCGGTCATGCACTTCGAGCTGGACCGTCTACTGAGCGAGGCCGAGCGAGAGGATCTGGAGCACCAGATCGCCCACATCCTCCGCGACGTGCACCTGGTCATCCGCGACTTCGTGCCCATGCAAGCCAAAGTCGCGACGATGATCGAGGGCGCGAAGGAAGCCGGGGTTCGCTACCCGCCAGAGGAAGTGAGCGAGACCGTTGACTTCCTGCGATGGCTGCTCGATCTGAACTTCGTCCTCCTGGGTTTCCGCGAGTACGAGTTGATGGACACAACGCCGGGACTCGCGATCCGCGCGGTGCCGGGCAGCGGCCTCGGCATCCTTTCGGACGTCGACCACTCCTCATTCAGCGAATCGACGCCGCTGGACCAGCTTCCCCCGGAGATCCGCCGGCGTATCCAGGACGGCGATCTCCTGGTGTTCAGCAAGACCAACGCCTACTCGACCGTTCACCGGCGCGCGCGTATGGATTACATCGGCGTTCGAAAGGTCGACGCGGAGGGGCGCGTGGTGGGGGAGTCCCGGCTGATCGGGCTGTTCACCTCCAAGGCCTACATGGACCCGGCGACCGAGACCCCCTTGCTCCACCACAAGCTGCAGCAGATCATCACGTGGGAGGACCTGATCCCCGGCTCGCACGACTATAAGGAAGCGGTCGAGGTCTTCG
>JAXDJY010000142.1:0-5458 GCA_034667445.1 Actinomycetota bacterium
GGACACACTTGAGGCCGGCTTCCAACACCGCCCATCTGGATGAGTCGATCATCACGGGTACCTTGGCGATGTCGGGTTCGGTGGCGATGAGGTTCAGGAACGTCGTCATCGCGGTCTCGCCGTCAAGGAGGTCCGTGTCCATGTTCACGTCGATGACGTTGGCTCCGGCGCGTACCTGTTCCGCCGCGATGTCGACGGCGGCCTGGTAATCACCGGATTCGATGAGCCCCCGGAACTTCTTCGAACCGGTGAGGTTCGTGCGCTCGCCGATCATGACGAATCCGGTCTCCGGAGTGATGCGGAACGGTTCGAGGCCGCTCCACGTGGTGAGCCTCTCGTCGAAGGTCGGGATCTCGCGCGGCGCGGCGGACCGGACCTGGTCGGCGATCATGCGGATGTGCTCCGGCGTGGTGCCGCAGCACCCTCCAACGATGTTCACCAGACCGTCGCGCGCGAATCTACCAAGGAGTTCGCTGGTGATCTCGGGTGTCTCGTCGTAGCCACCGAACGCGTTCGGCAGTCCGGCGTTCGGGTAGCAGGCGAGCGGGATGGGCGCGACCCTGGCGAGGTCCTCGACGTAGGGACGGATCTCGGTGGCGCCGAGTGAGCAATTGACGCCGACGATGGCCGGATCCGCGTGCTCGATCGCGGTCCAGAACGCCTCGATCGTCTGGCCGGATAGGGTCCGCCCGCTCCGGTCGACGATCGTCACGCTGATCCACCGTGGCAGTTCGGGCGCCACATCCAGCGCAGCTGCGATCGCCGCTTTGGCGTTCAGCGTGTCGAAGATGGTTTCGATCAGCAGGAGATCCGCGCCCCCGTCCCGAAGGCCGCGTATCTGCTCGGCATAGGCCTCGTACACCGCGTCGAACGACACCGTTCGGAACGACGGGTCGTCCACCTTGGGGGACATCGACAGCGTGACGTTCAAGGGACCGATCGAGCCCGCCACCAACCGGGGCCCGGGGAACTCGGCCGCCGCCGACTTTGCCAGCCGGGCACCCTCGACGTTCATGTCGTAGACCGCCTCCTGGAGCCCGTAGTCGCCTTGGCCGATGGAGGTCGCGGTGAAGGTGTTCGTCGTCGTGATGTCGGCACCGGCTCCCAGGTAGGCCCGGTGGATCTCCGTGATGATCTGGGGTTGGGAGAGGTTCAGGATGTCGGGGTCACCCTTCACATCCTTGTGGTGTCCGGCGAACCGGTCCCCCCGGAACTCCTCCTCGGAGAGCCCGCGTCCCTGAAGCAGCACTCCCCAGGCACCGTCCAGGACGACGATGCGCTCATCGAGAAGTGCCTGCAATCCTGGATGCTGGGCCATGGCGCTCACCCTAGCCGTGCCTCCGTGCGAACGACCAACACGGTTGGCGCACCGGGGGCGGTTACGGGTAGGCTCCGGTGCATGAGTATGAGCAAGACCTTTCCGGACATGTTGTTGCTCCGAGACCCCGGCCAGGGGTCGAAGCCGCCCCACCAGCCGGAACAATCGCCGAAGCGCACCCGCCGGCAGAACGAGGTGGCACTGGCGAGCGTTCCCCTGTTCAGCGGCATCTCCAAGCGCCATCTCCGCCGTCTGGCGGCGGAGGCGGATGTCCAGGACTTCCAGCCCGGCCAAACCATCGTGGTTGAGGGGATGCCGGGGGAGACGCTCTTCGTCGTGTTGGAAGGACAGGCAAAGGTGGTCCGGAAGAAACGCAAGGTGGGACAAGTGGTGCCCGGAGACTTCTTCGGGGAGCTATCGGCGATCGACGGGCGAGAACGCACCGCGTCGGTCGTCGCGGAAACGCCCATGCGGCTCCTCCGCCTGTTCCGCCACACCCTCGAGGACATGGTGACCTCGGAGCCGGACTTCTCGACCAAGCTCCTGGACGGGGTCGTCGCGAGACTCCGGCAGGTCGCCGGCGCCGGCCTCTGACCCTGGCCCGGGGTTCAGAGCAAGGCGTCGATAGCGGCCAACGTCGGGTCGTCCAAGGACACGTCACCGGCGGCGGCGTTGGTCCGAACGTGCTCCGCGTTCCGGCTCCCCGCGATCGCGGCTGTGACGCCCGGCTGCGCGATGTTCCAAGCCAAGGCGAGCTGGGCGAGCGAGATCCCGAGCCCGTCGGCCAAGGGCCGCAGCGCGGCCACGATCGCCAGGTTGCGGGGAAGGTGCTCCGGTCCGAACAGTTCCTGCCCGTCTGATGCCCGCCAATCGCCGGCATCGAACGCCGTTTCGGGTCCGATCGCCCCGGTAAGCAGGCCCGCGCCGAGCGGCGAATAGGTGACGACACCCACGCCGACCTCTCCGCACCACGCGATGAGATCCCGATCCTCGAGCGCGAGCATCGAGAACTCCTGCTGGAGCGAATCCACATGATGCACCGTGCGGCATCGCTCGATCTGGTCTCGATCGAAGTTGGATACGCCGATCGAACGCACCTTCCCCTCGGCCTGGAGTTCGGTCATGGTGGCCCATGCGTCCTCGACGGGGATGTCATCGTCGGGCCAATGCAATTGGTAGAGGTCGATGACCTCGATGCCCAAGCGTGAGAGCGACGCGTCGCACGCGGCCCGGATCTCCTCAGGGCGGAACCCCGATCCCTCCGGCGCAGGTGCCGCCTTTGAGGCTACGGTCACCTCCTCGCGGCGTCCGGCGACCGCTCTGCCGACCAGCCGCTCCGACACGCCCTTCCCGTAGACCTCCGCGGTGTCGATCCAGTTGATCCCTGCATCGATGGCCGCTCGCATCGCGTCCACCACCGCCGTTTCGGACGTATTGGGACCCCAGGCATCGCCGCCGGCCTCCCAGGCTCCGTACCCGATCACCGTTAACTCCGGACCCGCTGCGCCGCATCTCCTCGTCTGCATCAGGGGAATGTACCCGGCTACGGCGTGCTTGGCAGCGGGGCGCGGTAGATTGCATGGGTAAGCGGATCGACGAAGGAGCGAGGGCCGCAGCGTCCCACCAGATGATCAAGACCGTCGAGGAGAAGGATCGCGTCGTCATCCGGTTCGCCGGAGACTCGGGCGACGGGATGCAGCTCACGGGTGATCGATTCACTTCCGCAACCGCCGTTCTCGGAAACGACCTCGCGACATTGCCCGACTTCCCCGCCGAGATCCGCGCTCCAGCCGGCACCGTCCACGGGGTAAGTGCGTTCCAGATCCAGTTCGCCTCGAGCGACGTGACGACCCCCGGGGACCATGCCGACGTCCTGGTGGCCATGAACCCCGCGGCGCTCCGGGCGGACCTGGGCACCGTGCGGACCGGTGGAACGGTGATCCTCAACGAGGATGCGTTCACTCCGCGCAACATCGAGAAAGCGGGGTATGACTCCGACCCGAGGGCCGATGGGACGCTAGATCGATACCAGGTCTACGCGGTCCCGATGACCTCGATCACGACCCGCGCAACGGAATCCATAGGCGTGGGCAAGAAGGAGTCCGAACGAGCCAAGAACATGTTCGCGCTCGGGCTCGTGAGTTGGATGTACGGCAGGCCTCCCGAGACCACGCTCACCTGGCTCGAGAAGAAGTTCGGGAGCAAGCAGGAGATCTTCGACACCAACGTCGCTGCCTTCAAGGCCGGCTACAACTTCGGTGAGACAACAGAGCTGTTCGCCCATTCGTTCCACGTGAAGGCCGCTCCGGCTGAGCCCGGGGTGTACCGCAACATCGCGGGAGCGACCGCCACCGCGTGGGGCTTGGTAAGTGCCGCCGAGCGGAGCGGCCTCCACCTCTTCTACGCGAGCTATCCGATCACCCCCGCATCCGAACTCCTCCACGAGCTCTCCCGGCACAAGAACTTCGGTGTGCTCACACTGCAGGCCGAAGACGAGATCGCAGCGGCGAACATGTCGCTCGGCGCGGCCTTCGCCGGGCATCTGGCGGTTACCGGCACATCGGGGCCCGGCATGGATCTGAAGGCCGAGACGATAGGCCTGGCGGTGATCATGGAACTGCCGCTCATCATCGTCGACGTCCAGCGGGCGGGACCCTCTACCGGACTGCCGACCAAGACCGAGCAATCGGATCTGCTGTTGGCGATGTTCGGGCGGCACGGGGACTCCCCGATGCCGATCATCGCTGCGGCGTCGCCGTCGGATTGTTTCGCCATGGCGATGGAGGCCGCCCGGATCGCCGTGCGCTACCGGACCCCCGTCATCCTGCTCACCGACTCGTTCCTACAGAACTCATCCGAGCCATGGCTCATCCCGTCGATGGAGGACCTTCCCGTTATCGATCCGGCGTTCGCCGTCGCCGCCGCAGATGGGAGCGAGTTCATGCCCTACGCCCGTGACGAGCGCCTCGCGCGTCCCTGGGCGATCCCGGGGACCCCGGGCCTGCTGCACCGGATCGGCGGGTTGGAACGCGAAGACCTCACCGGCAACATCAGCTACGACTCCGAGAACCACCAGCGCATGACCGACCTCCGCTTCGCCAAGGTGGCGGGGATCGCCGAGGAGATCCCCGATCTCGAGGTCGAGGACCCGGATGGCGACGCGGAGTTGCTCGTCCTGGGGTGGGGTTCATCGCTCGGCAGCATCCGCGCCGCCGCGCGCCGTGTCCGGGCACAGGGTCGGTCGGTCGCGACCAGTCATCTGCGCTACCTCAATCCGTTCCCCGGGAACACAGGGGACGTGGTTCGCCGGTACCGGACCGTCCTGATCCCGGAGATGAACACGGGGCAGCTCTCGCTCCTCATCCGCGGGCGCTTCCTGGTCGACGCGCACTCGTACACGAAAGTCGAAGGGTTGCCCATCTTCGCCGAGGAACTCGAAGGGGAGATCATGAGGTTGCTCGATGGTTGAGCCGACACATCCAAGCTCCGACGCCCCCTCCACCGGCGTCGGGACCTTGACCAAGAAGGATTTCACCTCCGATCAGGAGGTGCGGTGGTGCCCGGGGTGCGGGGATTACGCGATCCTGTCGGCGATGCAAGGCTTCTTGCCCGAACTCGGGATCGAGCCGCACAAGACGGTCTTCGTATCGGGGATCGGGTGCAGCGGTCGCTTTACGTATTACCTGGATACCTATGGTGTCCACGGGATCCACGGGCGTGCCCCCGCGATCGCGACGGGCATCGCGACGGCCGACCCGGAGCTCAGCGTGTGGGTGGTCACCGGCGACGGCGATGGACTGTCGATCGGCGGCAATCACCTCATCCACGCGCTTCGCCGGAACGTGAACCTCAAGATCTTGTTGTTCAACAATCAGATCTACGGTCTGACGAAGGGCCAGTACTCGCCCACGAGCGAGGAAGGGAAGGTCACGAAGTCCTCGCCGTTCGGTTCGGTGGATCACCCGTTCAATCCCATCGCCTTGGCGCTGGGGGCCGAGGCGACGTTCGTCGCTCGGACATTGGACAACGACCGGCAGCACCTCACCGATATCTTTCGCCAGGCGGCCGCCCACAAGGGGACCGCGTTCGTCGAGATCTACCAGAACTGCAATGTGTTCAACGACGGGGCGTTCGACCTCT
>JAXDJY010000143.1:0-3879 GCA_034667445.1 Actinomycetota bacterium
CCTTCACCTCCGTGAACGGAGACAGCGCGCAGACCTTCCTCGCCGCACTTGGTTCGAACGGTCTCGCGAGTCCGTGGTCGACGCACCCGGTCAGCAAGGTCCTGAGTCTGGTTGCCCAAGGCCCGAACGTGTACGCGGGCCTTGGCGGCGCCGGCAACGCCGTCGTCGCGTTCGATGGTGGCGGGAGCCAGCTCTGGAGCCGCGACACCAACGGGGATGTCCAAGCGGTTGGGTTCTGTCAGGGGCAGGTGATCGCGGGCGGGCACTTCGGCAAGATCGGTCCGAATCGCGTTCCGAAGCTCGGGGCATTGGACCCGGTGACCGGCAGGGTCGACACCTCGTGGATCCCGCAGCCGCACGGCGACACCTTCGGCGTGTGGTCGTTGCTCGGCACTTCGAACAAGTTGTTCGCAGGGGGAGACTTCACAAGTGTCGGCGGGCAGCTGGCGAACCACTTCGCGCAGTTCTCCACGGGCCCGACGATCATCGGGTTCTCGCCCACGAGCGGAGCGGCGGGCGCGATCGTGCAGATCTCGGGCAAGAGCCTGGGCGACGCAACCTCGGTGGACTTCGCCGGGACCTCGACGCCGTTCACCGTGGATGCCGACACCCTGCTCACGACGACGGTTCCCGCCGGGGCGAGTTCGGGACCGGTTCACGTCACGACCCCGGAGGGAACGGCAACGAGTGCGCAATCGTTCGTCGTGCTTCCGACCGTCTCGGGCTTCACGCCGGCGAGCGGGCCCGTAGGCACGAGTGTGATCATCACCGGAACCCACTTGGGAGGAACCACGAAGGTGAAGTTCGGCGCCGTCGCGGCGATCACCTTCACCGTCGATTCCCCGACCCAGGTGACCGCACAGGTTCCCCCGAGCGCCGACAACGGTGTCATCCGCCTCACCACGCCCGACGGTGACGCCACGAGCGCCTCCAGCTACACGGTGACGCCGGCGATCACCGGCCTGTCCCCCAAGAGCGCCAAGGTCGGCGACTCGGTGACGATCACCGGCACGACGTTGTTGGGTACGACGTCGGTCTCTTTCAACGGGATCGCCGCCGCGTCGTTCACCGTCAACTCGAGGACCCAGGTAGTCGCAACCGTTCCGGCGGGAGCGACAACGGGCCCAGTGCGCCTGACGACGCCGGACGGAACCGCCGTGAGCCCGACGTCGCTGAAGGTACTCCCGAGCATCACCGGATTCACGCCCACGAGCGGACCGGCCGGGACCGTGGTGACGATCAGCGGCTACAACTTCACGGGGACCACGAAGGTGAAGTTCGCGGGGACCAATGCGGTCTTCACCCTGGATACGGATCGGCAGATCAGGGCGACCGTACCCGCCTCCGCGGTGTCGGGCCCGATCACGGTCATCACCCCTGCCGCGACCGTCACGAGTACGGGGACCTTCACGGTCACGTGAAGTGGGCGAGCTCACCGGCGGCACGATACGCGGTGAGCGACTGCTTGCTGGTCGTGACGCGATAGTTCACATGCGCTCCCTTGAACACCCATTCGGTGTTGGAGTAGACGACCCCTCGCACCTCCGGCCATGACGTGATCGTGGACGCGGCCCTGGTTATCCACGCCGCTTTCCGGGTCGGGTCGCCCCCCGTGCCGGTGCAGGCACCGTCTTCGACACACCCGAACTCGGGGATGAACAGACCATGTCCTTTGGCTCTGGCGTAGTTCCGCGCAGCCCTGAAGATCTCATCGAAGGTCCTCCAACCGGCCGGGTCACACGCGCCGCGGTTATAGCCGTCCACGCCGAAGAGCGTGCCGCCCGTCAGGGGCATCCACCGGCCGATCCCTCCGTGGCCCCCCCGGTAGGTAGAGGCCATGAAGGTCGGCACCCACGTGAGGTTCGGCGTACCGACGGATCCGAAGATGTGGTGCACGCGTGACCACGCAGCTCTGAACTCCGCAGGCCCGCCGTTGGCGTGGTCGTTCTCGGGTTCGTGATGGAAGCAGAAGTACGCCTTCTTCCCCCAGGCTTTCAACGACCTGGCCTGGTTGCGGATCCGGGCGTCGTGTGCACCCTTCGCGATCGAGGCCCATGGGATGACCCCCCCGCCGCTCGTCCTCGCGTGCCAGGCGATCATCGGTATCAGTCCCCTGTTGCCCGCCCACGTGTCGTAATGGTCGGGGAGGTCACGATCCCAGCAGGAGTACTCGCGCACGATCGCGATCTTCCGGCCGATCTTCGCTTCGAAATCGAGCGTGGCCCGTTGCACGGTCTCGCCTTTGTAGGGATCGGTCCTGGCGCCCCAGGAACACGCCGGCGCCGCGAGTGCGGTGTCCGTACGCATCTGCGTACCGAGCACCAAGCCGGCACCTGCGAGCGCCGACCTCTTCATGAAGTCGCGGCGTTGCATCCACACCCCTAGCGAGAAGAAAGGACGTCGATCGACGGGCGTGATCGACGATGCTTCGACCCTCGCGCGGCGGCGGTATCGTGTCATCCACCAAACGCACGAAGATCGCTACGGTTCAGGAGATGGCATGACGGACATTTCACGCTGGGCGCGTTCGAAAGTCCCGGCGGGGATGAAGGGGTCGCTCGCGAACGGGCTCGAGTACGTGGGCGCCGCGACGAGCGCACTCCGCATCCTTCCCTCGTTCCTCGTTGCGGGAACGCAGCGATCGGGCAGCAGTTCGCTCTACGAATACCTCGTGAACCATCCCGCGGTCGGGCGATCGATCGTTGAAGAGGTGCACTACTTCGACTGGAACTACCTGCGCGGGATGCAGTGGTATCGCGGACATTTCCCGACGGCTGCGAAGGCGGCGTACCTGCGATTCCGGTCGGGAGCGCCGGCGATCACGGGCGAAGCCACCCCGTACTACATCTTCCATCCCCTTGCGCCACAACGCATCGCAGAAGACCTCCCCGGTGTGAAACTGCTCGTGACCTTACGCAACCCCGTTGATCGGGCGTACTCGCATTTCTCGCACGAGCGCGCGATGAGTTTCGAAGAGTTGTCGTTCGAAGACGCACTCGCCCAAGAGGGAGCGCGGTTGGAGGGCGAGGTCGAGAAGATCATGAACGATCCGGCGTACCGCGGGTTCAACCATCAGCACTTCTCCTACTTCGCGCGCGGGACCTATGCCGACCAGTTGGAGCACCTCTTCGCGCTCTTCACGCGCGAGCGGGTACTCGTCGTCACCAGCGACGAACTCTCCAAGGATCCAGGAGCCGTCTACGCGCGCGCCATCGAGTTCCTGGACCTTCCCGCGCATCCGCTCACGAGTTTTCCCAAACACAACACGGGGTCCTACTCGCCGATGGATGAGACGACGCGCCGGCGACTGACCGAGCGCTACGAAGAACCGAACGAGCGGCTGTACCGTCTGCTTGACGTGGCGCCGTTCTGGCCCAACTGACTGCCGAGGCCGCCGAACGACCTAGGTCGTTCGTTGATCGCCCTCAGGTCGCGTCGTTCTTACCCGTGTACGGGTGGGCCTTCACATACGCGCGAGAGCCAGCGGGGAGTGGGGTGACCTTCATCACCGGGGGCGACAGGGGTGTCTGGCTGTAGTTCACGGCGTTGGAGAAATCGTAGGCGCCTGCGTCCTGAGCGTTGATGGGCTGGACGGTGGGGAACGTTGCCTCGATGTACGCGGCGACGTTGGCCCACGTGGTCGTGGTGCTCTCGGTGTACCCCGCCCTGACGTAGGGGCCGGCGATGACCAGCGGCAGGCGGATCCCGAGATCGGGCGAAGGTGGGGCGACGTGGTCGTAGAAACAGCCGCAGTCGTCGTAGGTGATGAACATGGTCGTCGACGACCACTCACCACCATCCTCCATGGCTTGGACCAGGGATCCGATCCAGTTATCGCCCGTGGTCCATGACGTCGTGTTGTGCTGGCTGTTGTAGCCG
>JAXDJY010000144.1:0-4105 GCA_034667445.1 Actinomycetota bacterium
AGGCGGAGGAAACCGGCGGGCGCACGGGCGTCGAACAGGACATACCGGTAACGCTGCCGGCGCTCGCCCGCGCGGGCAAGGTGCAACGCCGCGCGGCCGGATGGGGGTTCGCGTTCCGTTCGCGCCAGGAGGCGCTTGCCAAACTCCGAGAAGAGGTCGCCGAACTCGCCGAGGCTTCCGACCCCGACCATCGCGAATCCGAACTCGGCGATGTGCTGTTCGCCGCGGTTGCGGTGGGACGGGCCGACGGCGCGGATGCCGAGACGGCCCTGCGCCGAACCATCCGGTCATTCTCCGAGCGTTACGAGCGCACGACCGCACTGGCCCGAGAACGGGGCGTCGACCTCGAGAGCTTGGCTGACGCCGACCTGCGCGAGCTGTGGGACGAAGCGAAGACGTAGCGCGCCGGTAGGCTTGCAGCCATGGACGTCTTCAGCCGGATCTGGGAGTTCGACCGGTGGTTCTTCGAGGCGTCGAGCACCCGCAGGGAGCAGACACGGTTCGGCACGGCGTACTTCAACGACGAGTTCCGGCTTCGCTTCATGGCGAACCTCGTCTTCGCCGACCGCGTTGCTCCGGCGGGTCCGCCGGAGATCGCCGAGGAACTCGATCGCGTCCTGGACGGGTTCGTGCATCGAAGGATCATGCTCCCGGATGCCGAGGGCGAGCGGGTCGCGGCCGGGATGCATGACCTCGGATACGTCGCGGATCGGACGGTTGCGATGGTCCACCGGGGCCAAGCGGACCGGGCTCCGCAACTCGATCTGGTCGAAGAGATCGATCATGCGCACCGGCGAGGCTTCCTTAAGGAGTCCTACCTCCGCGAGGAGTGGGGGAGGGCGCCGGGTGTCGCCGACGCGTTGTCGGAGTTCCCCGGCTGGCTCGAGCAGACGATCGGCGCCCGGTTCTTCGTGCAGCGGATCGACGGCCAGATCGTGGGTACGGCCGAGCTGTACACCCATGACGGGATGGCGCAGGTGGAGAGCGTCGACACCCTGGAAGAGTTCCGGGGTCGGGGGGTCGCCCGGAACATCGTGCTTCGTGCGGTGGACGAGGGACGAGCGGCCGGGGCCGACGTGGTCTTCATCGAGGCAGACGCCGCCGATTGGCCCCAAGAACTCTACGAACGCCTCGGGTTCGAGCACGTGGGCGCCTACCGAGGGTTCCTCAAGTCCCCGGAAGGCACGTCCCCGGCGATCACGGAGCCCTGATCGAACACCGCTTTCGGCGCCGGCAAATCCCCGGTTCTGGAGGTGTGTTGGGTACCATCGCTCGCACATGAGCGCCATCGAAACCGGTCACGCGCGCCAGATCCTGGATTCGCGCGGCGATCCGACCGTTGAGGTCGACGTGTGGCTCCGCGACGGCGCACTCGGCCGCGCAGCCGTCCCCTCCGGTGCGTCCACAGGTGAGCACGAAGCCGTGGAACTCCGCGACGGCGATCCGGTCTTCTACGGCGGAAGAGCTGTGGGGCAGGCTATCTCGAATGTGAACGCTCCGATCTCTGCGGTCGTCGTGGGGATGGACGCGTTCGACCAGCGTGGCGTCGATCAGGCACTGCTGGACCTGGACGGGACACCGACCAAGAGCGCGATGGGCGCTAATGCGGTGCTGGGCGTCTCGCTCGCGGTCGCCCGCGCCGCCGCGGAGAGCTCGGGGATGCCGCTCTACCGCTACCTCGGCGGTCCCAATGCCCACGTCCTTCCGACGCCGATGTTCAACGTCATCAACGGTGGCGCCCACGCCGACAACGAACTCGAACTCCAGGAGTTCATGCTCATGCCGGTGGGTTCGGCGAGTTTCAGTGAAGCCGTTCGCTGGGGGTCGGAGTGTTTCCACGCGCTGAAGGCACTCCTGCACGACAAGGGCCTGGCGACGGCGGTCGGGGACGAAGGGGGGTTCGCGCCGGCGCTTTCCGCCGGGGCCGAGGCGTGCGAACTGCTCCTGCAAGCCATCGAACGCGCGGGGCTGGAGCCAGGAGCCGACGTGGCGATCGCGCTTGACCCCGCGATGAGCGAGTTGTACCGCGACGGTGCGTATCACCTTGAGGGGTCGGCGCGGTCGGCCGAGGACATGGCGGCGTTCTGGGCCGGCCTGCTGGACAGGTTCCCCATCGTCTCGCTTGAGGATCCGATGGCGGAGAACGACTGGGAAGGCTGGGCGCTGCTCAACCGTGAGCTCGGTGCCCGGGTGCAGCTGGTCGGCGACGACCTCTACGTGACCAACAGCGAGCGGCTGGAGCGTGGACTGCGAGAGGACGCGGCGAACGCGATCCTCATCAAGGTGAACCAGATCGGAACGCTCACCGAAACCATGGACGTGATCGCGCTCGCGCAACGGAACCGCTACGGGGTCGTCATCAGCCACCGTAGCGGGGAGACTGAGGACACCACCATCTCCGATCTCGCCGTGGCGACCAATGCGGGACAGATGAAGTCGGGAGCCCCCAGCCGCGGCGAGCGAACCGCGAAGTACAACCAACTCCTTCGCATCGAAGAGGAGTTGGGTGAGAACGCTGCCTACATGGGCCGGGCACTCGTATCCGGCGCGCCGCCGGGGGCTTCGGGATGAGTACCCGGGCGGCGGCCCCTTCCCCAACCGCTGCCCGGAAGCACAGCACCGGCGCCCGCAAGGACGTTCCGGCTCGCCGTACCCGGATGAGCGGCAGGGCAGCGATCCTCATCATCGTGGTCCTCGCGGTTCTGACGTTGGCCATCGCCCCGTTCCGGGCCTACACGGCGCAGAGGAAGGAGATCTCGGATCTTCGGAACCAAGCCGTCACGTTGGCCCACGACAACGACGTGCTCGCGAGCCAGGTGGCTAAGCTCAGTGATCCCGCGGAGCTGGAGCGCATCGCGCGGGAGTGCCTCGGGATGGTGAGGCCGGGAGAGACCTCGTTCATGACGGTACCGAAGCACGGCACCGTGACCCCGCCGAAATGTTGACCTGACGCTGGGCCATCACGGGAACGCAACACCTCGGTCGCGTGGTTACAACGCCCGTGTGTCACCATCGGTGGATACCCGACCCGGAGGTGAACGATGAGGGGCACCACCCGCAGGACGCTCGCACTCTTCCTTCCATCGGCCGTAGTCGTCACGGCGCTCGCGGGCCTGGTGTACGCGTCGGTGCAACAGGACCAACGGAGCCTCGCGAACGATCCGCAACTCCAGCTGGCGGAGGACGCCGCAGCCCGGCTGACCAACGGCGCACAGCCACAGGATGTGGTTACCGGTCCGCAGGTGGATCTCTCCGCGAGCCTCGCCCCGTTCATCACTGTGGTCGGTCCGGCGAACGAGGTCCTCGCATCCACGGCGACCCTGGATGGCAAGACGCCGGTTCCGCCCGTCGGCGTGCTCGACGCGGCAAGAGCCGGCGGGAACGACACGGTGACCTGGCAGCCTGCATCAGATGTGCGGCAGGCCATCGTCGTCATCCCCTTCGACGCTTCGGCGGGGAAGGGAACCGTCATCGTCGGCCGCTCCCTCAGGGCGATCGAACAGCGTGAGAACCTCACGCTCCTGGCGAGCGCAGGCGCCTGGCTCGTGACCCTGATCGCGCTCCTGGTCGCCTGCAGGATCGCGGTCGCCCTCTGGGGCGGCGGCGAACCCGAACCGAAGGACTCCACCGGCGAGACGCGCTCGGTTCGCGCAGCGTAGAGGAGCGGCGAAGGCGGTCTTTCAGCCGGCCTGCCTAGGGGCCCGTTGACGTGCGGGAACGATTCCCGCACACTGGCCGCCTGCCCCGGGATAGGCCCGTGGACTGCAGGGAAGGAGACCCGAAGATCGCTGAGATCGAAGTTGGGGCGGTGATCGATGGCACCGTCGAACGCATCACCCCGTATGGCGCGTTCCTCAAACTGGAGGACGGACGCCTCGGACTCGTCCACATCTCCGAGATCGACCGGAACTACGTGAAGGACGTGCACGACCACCTCCGTGAGGGAGATGTCGTGCAGGCGAAGTGCCTGGCGATCAAAGAGGACGGGAAGATCGATCTCTCGATCAAGGCGCTCCAGGACCCGCCGCCGCAGCAGCGGCGCCGCGGTTCCGATCCGCAGTTCGAGCAGATGCTGAAGAAGTTCATGAGGTCCAGCGAAGAGCGG
>JAXDJY010000145.1:0-2795 GCA_034667445.1 Actinomycetota bacterium
TCACGGAGAACAACATGATCATGAGTAACCCGAACCAGAATTCGGGCATGGCATAGAGCACAAGGGTCACACCAAGCATCGAGGTGTCGAACTTCGATCCCCGTCGCCATCCCTGAACGATCCCGATCCAGACCCCCAACACGATCGACGCCACCGTCGACGTACCGATCAGTAAGAGTGTTGGCCAGATGCGCGCCCCGATCTCCGAGGTGACCGCATCGGCGTGAAGCGAGTATCCGAGGTGCCCGGTCACCGTTTCCTTCATGTAGTGGACGAACTGTTGGGGAAGTGGAAGATCCAGGCCAAGCGTGGCCCGTTCGTCGGCGAGGGCCTGAGGAGTCATATTGCCGTGACCGCGGGAGATCAGCTGGAGCGGATCGCCCAAGCCGCGGAATAGGAAGAAATTGAACGCTAGGACGAAGACGAGGGTGAGCAGCGCTTGAAGGATCTTGCTGATCAAGTACCTTCGCGTGCTCACCCTCGTCCCGCCCCTTCCTTCAGTCGATCCCGAGCGGACTCAGGCGATGTTCTCGTCGTCCCTGCGTCCCCGGGACATCACCACGACGACGATGATCACGAGGACCACGGCGGCGATAGCGATCCATACCCAGGCCGGGATTCCGCCGGAACTTGAACTCCCTCCTGTTCCGCCTGTTCCCCCCGCCGACGCGAGACGCACCGAGATGAACGAGTACGGACCGTAGGTCGCCAGCGCATCGCCCCGGTTGTCGCCGGGCTGCGAGAGGTAGCCGGTGAACTTGTTCGTCCACGCCTCAAGCGATTGATCGTTCCACAGGACGACGTACGGCTCGTCCCGGTAGAGGATCGCCTGCATCTGGTGAACGATGGTCGCTCGCTGCGTCGCGTCGGTGACCGTGTGCTGCTGGTCGTTCAGCGCGTCGTAGGCGGGGTTGCAGTAGTAGCTGTCGGAGTTCAGGTAGGTGCCATCGCCCGGGGGGCGCTGCGCGCACGAGAACACATCGAGGATGTAGTTCGGATCGGGGTTGGGGTACCAGCCCCATTCGAACAGGTCGTAGTTCCCATCCAGGATGATGTTTCCGAGCTTCCCGCTCGTGATCGTCTGCGGTTCGATCTTGATGCCGATCTGGTTCAGCCAGTCGGACACGTAGGGCACGATGTCCTGGGACGGCTGATCCGAGGAGCGGCTGTAGAACCGGAAGTCGAGCGGCTTGTTGTTGACCGGGTCCACCCGAAGGTTCGACGTACTCGGCGGTGAACTCGGATCCTGCAGCTTGTACCCCGCGGCATCGAGCATCTGGTTCGCGGCCTGCAGGTTGAAGGAGAGATCCGGATCGTTCGGTCCTGGGGTCCATGCCCCGGTGGTCGCGTCCGGCTGAACGGGAGAGATCCCCGCTGTGCCGTAGCCGAGCAGGACCTTTTGCACGAGGACCTGATTGTCGACCGCCCGCCGGATCGCCTGTCTAACCACCACATCCGTCAAGGCATGCGCTCCGTCGCCGTGCGGTTTGAATCCAGTGGCTGGATCGGCCTTCTGATAGGCAGACCCCGTATTGATGCCGATCTCGCCGAAGCTCGGGACCTGCGCACCACGGGTGTTGAGGCCCTGCCCCTTCAGCGTGTTGAGGATGTTGGCGCCGGTGAAGTAGCCGAAGTCGATTTCACCGTTGCGCAGGGCTGCCGCTTCTGCGTCCTCGTTGCCGAAGATCTTGTAGACGACCTTGTCGACATGTGGCTTGAGTCCGACCGAGGTGCCCCAATAGTTCGGGTTCCGAGTCAGCGAAACGAACTGGCTCTTCTGGTACTGCTGCATGATGAACGGACCGCTGCCGACGGTGCCGCCGGTGGTCGGGTCCTGACCCAACACGGGATCCTGCTTCGCCTTCTTGTAATCCGCGGTGTCCGTGGCGGAGCCTGGTGGGCACTTGCAGTCGTATTTGCCCCAGATGTGCTCGGGCAGGATGTACTCGTACAAGAACACGGTCTTGCCCGAGTAGAGCGAAGTCGGCTTGGTGCTGGTGAGCACCATCGTCGTGGCGTTCGTTGCCGTTGCGTGGTCCATGAGGACCAGGTCGGACGAGTAGTTCGAGGTGTTGTGCACCTTGTAGTAGTTCAGCGTCCAGGCCACGTCGGCGGCCGTGAACGGCTGACCGTCCGACCACTTCATGCCGGCGCGGATGTGATACGTGAAGTTCATCCCGTCCGAACTCGTGTCGACGCTGGTCGTGATGGAGTGCTGGAAGTCAGGTGCGAAGTCGTTCGTGGCGAAGTTGATGGGCAGGTCGTAGGTCATCGCCCACAAGACGTAGTCGGTTCCGAGATACCCCACGAGCGGATTCAGCGAACTGGGTTCGCTGACGGCGGCGTAGGTGAACGTCGTCTCTCCCCCCGAACTGCTGGCTCCGGTGCTGGGCGTTGCGGAACTGTCTTGGGCCATCGCTGACCCCGTGAAGCTGGTTGTGACCACGACGACCGTCGCGATCAACGCGAGTCCGACCCGTGTGAGCCGTCCCGCCGCTCTCCCTCCCAACATGCGGTTCCCCCTTCTCCCGTTCCCTTGCTCTGTCTTACGCAACCGGGTCCACACCCGACTGGTCGATCCTGAGCGTTGCGCCATCCGCGTCCAGCGTCGCTTGGACACCGAGCGGGATGGTTGCCAGGTGCTTCCCGTGGCCGAGAGGGAGTTTGTATAGCACGGGGACTCCCATTTGGCCTAGGTTCATCTCCAGGACATCTTCGATGGATCGTGTCCTGGGCGCTTCGGGGCGCTCCTCTCGCCAGTCACAGTTCTTCAGTTCGCCGACAACCACGCCGGC
>JAXDJY010000146.1:0-8263 GCA_034667445.1 Actinomycetota bacterium
CTCAAGGTCTTCTTCGAGGGCCCTGCGATTTCCCAGTCCGGTCAGTGGGTCTCGGCGAGCGATCTTCGTGAGTTCGTCGTTCAGCCCCTGCAGCTCCGCCCGTTGGTCGGCGAGTTGCGTGTGCAGACCGGTGACCCTGCTGGCGCCTATCAGGCGAGCCTGAAGGTCCTCGGTGTTGAGCGGTTTGACCAAGTAGTCGTCGACGCCTGCGTTCATCCCTTCCAAGATGTGCTCGAGGGCTCCACGGTTGGTGACCATGATGAGGTATGGATACGTGTCCGTGCTGCTCGACCGGATCTTGCGACAGAGGTCGAGCCCGCTCATTCCCGGCATCAACCAGTCGCTCATGATCACGTCGGGCCGCAGGGACTGGAACATCTCCCACGCTTCCACCCCATCGCTCGCCGTGTGACATTCCTGGCCAAGTGTTCGGAGCGCCAGGTCCGCGATGAGGCGTGATGAGTGATCGTCATCTGCGACGAGGATCCTCATGGTGTCCCTCGATCAGCACTGAGAGCGGCACGAACCCGTTCGAGCTCAACCTCGACGGCGTCTACCCGTTCGCCGGCGCCCGCTAGGTCACCGGCAAGGCTCCGCGTAGCCAGGTCTGAGCACGCTCGCGCGAGGTCCAGTGCTCCGAGGTTCGCGCTGGCTCCGCCCAAGGTGTGAGCCGTGCGGTGGATCGCCGCCGCGTCTCCGGCGGCAAGCGCCTGATGGAGCGCGAGGATCCTGCCGTCGGCATCGGTGAGGAATATGGCGGCCAACTGCCCCATGAGATCCTCGCCGGACACGTCCCCAAGGTGTTCCAGCCGGGCGCGAACCTCTGCGTCCAGCGCCGGGCCGACCTGGATGTCGTGGGCGGAAGGATCCAGGTCGGTCGCGGGCAACGCACCCGCAGGATCGAGGGAGATGATGGGATCGGTTCCGTCCGGCGCCCAACGGTCCAGTGCGGACGCAAGGGTCTTCAAACTCAGGGGCTTCGGTAGGAAGTCGTCCATGCCCGCGGACAGGCAGTGCGCTTGCTCGGACTCCTGCGTCGAGCCGGTCACGGCGATGATCGGCGTGTGCGCTCTGACGCCCTCCAGGCGCCGGATCTCGCCGGTTGCCTCATAGCCGTCCAGGACGGGGATCTGGCAGTCCATGAGGATGGCCTGGTACTCGTTGATGCTGGCCGCCTCGACCGCCTCTGCTCCGTCCCCCGCGACGTCGACCTCGAATCCCAGATAGCGGAGCATGGCCGAACCAACCCGCTGGCTCACCTGGTTGTCCTCGGCGAGCAGGACACGGCCTGCCGGTCGTTCCGCAGTGACGGTGGACACAATGGACATGGCGTCTCCTAACTCATCGATCGTTCACGGACATCAACTGTTGTGCCAAGGATCGACACAGGTCTTCGTAGTCCCGCTCCACCGCGAGCAGATCGCCCGCCGCGTTCGGTAGTTCGCCGGAAGACGAGGCGCTCTCCAAGCGCGCGCACGAGGAGGAGAGGCGTCTGCCGCCCAGTTGGCCGCAGCCTCCCTTGATGTTGTGGGCGACGTTGCGAACTCCGGTGGCGTCACCCTGCTCGAAGGCCGCGCGCAGCTGGACCAGAAGTGGGTCCGTGTCGGAGATGAACTGAGCGACGATGTCGGCAAGGAACTCCCGAGGGTCGTCCCCCCCAAGCGCACGAAGCTCAGTGATGACGGCCTGGTCGACGGTGACGTCGTCTGGTGCGATGAGATCGGCATATGGAAGTGCATCCGTGGTCGCCGCGCCGGTGCCCAAGGACTGCGCCACGATGGCCAGGAGGGCGTCTTTGCCGATCGGCTTGGCGAGATAGCCGTCCATCCCTTCGGCCAGGCAGCGTTCGCGGTCTTCGCGCCGGGCTCCTGCGGTGACGGCGATGATGGGTGTGTGTCGGCCTCGCCCTTCTTGCGTGCGTATGGCGGCGGTCGCCTCGTATCCGTTCATCTCCGGCATGTGGCAGTCCATGAGGATGACGTCGTACGGTCGCATCGCGGCCGCCGCGACGGCCTCGGCACCATTGGACACCGTGTCCACGGTGTATCCGGCGCCCGACAACATCGAGCCCGCTACCTTCTGGTTGATCAGATTGTCTTCGGCCAGGAGCACTACGCCGAGTTCCGGTATCTCGCTCAATGAAGGGTCTTCCTCCATCACGGCAGACGAGAGCGTCGCTCCGACGCCGGATCCCAGCGTGATCCGTAGACACTCGCGCAGCTCCTCCCGGTGAATGGGTTTGGACAGCGATGCGCGTATACCGACGTTTGCCACGTCGCCCAGTTCGCGCTCAAGGCCTAGCCCGTTCATGAGCATCAGGCGGGTGGTGAGACCAGCATCGCGAGTGATGGAGTCGGCCAGGTCCAGTCCGTCCATGCCGGGCATGAACCGATCGAGCAGCGCGACGGCGAACGGCCGTCCCTGTGACGTGGCGATCCGGAGCGTTTCCAGGGCGGCGTGGCCGGAGTCGGCCGTGCTGACTCCCATGCCCCATTCCGTCAGGTACTCCGACAAGACCTCTCGCTGCGTTGGGTTGTCATCGACGATCAACACGGCGATGTCGGCGAGGTCTGGATCGGGCGGCATCCGCCGGACCTGGCCGGCGTGGGCCTGGACGGCGATCGTGAACCAGAAGTCGCTCCCAACGCCTGGGGTGCTGGATACCCCGCATTCCCCGCCCATAAGTGCAACCAGTTGGCCGCTGATCGCGAGTCCGAGTCCCGCCCCCCCATACTTGCGGGAGGTAGAGGAATCTGCTTGCACGAACGGCTGGAAGATCTGGCTGAGCTTCTTCGCGGGGATGCCGTCACCGCTGTCGGAAACCTTGAAGTGGATGAGACTTCTTCCTTCGGCCGCCTCTCGTTCCTTCACCCGGACGACGACTTCACCGGACTGCGTGAACTTGATGGCATTGCCGATGAGGTTGGTGAGCACCTGACGAACCCGCCCGGGGTCGCCTCGGACGATGGCGGGGACGGATCGCTCGATGACCGCGACCAGCTCGAGTCCCTTGGCCTGCGCCGGTCCGGCGAGCAGATCCACCACATCCTCGAGGATGGTTCGCAGACCGAATTCGATGTCTTCGAGTTCGAAGGTGCCGGATTCGACCTTGGAAAAGTCGAGGATGTCGTTGATGATGGTCAATAGCGCCTCGCCCGAGTTACGAACCGTCTGCGCATAGTCACGCTGCCGATCGTTGAGTTCGGTTTCGAGCAAGAGATCGGTCATGCCGAGAACGCCGTTCATCGGGGTGCGGATCTCGTGGCTCATGTTGGCGAGGAAATCCGACTTCATCCGCGACGCCTCGTTCGCTTCGTCCCGAGCTACAGCCATGGCTTCTTCCACCAGGGCCTCCGCGCTGACGTCGGCGACGGTCCCAACCCAGCCGACGATACTTCCATCGGTGTCCATGAGCGGGTTCGAGATCATCAGCAGGGTTCGGGGGTCGGCCCCTGGGGTCCGCAATCGCAAGCGCTGCCCGAGCTCCCCCGGGACCGAAGCGCCCTCGCCCTCACCGAGCGTCAGCGACGAACCGGGGAGAGCCTCCAGGTTGAGGTTGTGATTCCACGCCTGCCCCTCCGCTTCGTGGGACGAGACACCCATGATCTCGGCCCATCGAGGGTTCGTATACACGTAGCACTTCTGCGCGTTGACCTGGAAGATCCCTATCGGCGTGGCGTCGACGACGAACTGCAGCCGATCGGCGAAAGTCTGCACCGCCTCGGCCTGGGTCGCGAGCGCCTCCGCCCTGATGAAGAGATTCGCGAACGCCGAGACCTTCGCCCGGAGCTCCTGTGGGGGAACGGGAGCGAAGATGAAGTCGACCGCGCCCTCCGCGTAGAGGTCGGTCGTCGCGATCTCATCCTTGCCGTGGGACGTGATGAAGATGATCGGGGTCATCTCCGACTGAAGACGCTCCCGGATCAGAGCGGCCGTTTCGAACCCATCCATGCCCGGCATGCGGACGTCGAGCAGGATGACGGCGAAGTTTCGATCCATGATGCACCGCAGTGCCGCGAGGCCGGATTCAGCTTCGACGATCGGGTAACCCAGTGGCAGCAATACGGCTCTCAGCGCGAGACGCTTCGCGGGGTTGTCGTCGACAACGAGGATCGGTACCAGTCGCTTGTCGGCTACGGCATGCCGACCGTTGACGTCCGGGCCAACGAGCAGAGATGAGTTCATGCCCTTGACCGCCCACTTACCGGCAACCACGGCCCGACCGCGGTCAGTAGCTCGACGGTGTCGACCGGCTTCGGGACATAGTCGTTGGCGCCGGCATCCAGGCAGCGCTGACGTTCACCCGGGACGACCTTGCCGGTAACCGCGATGATCGGAAGCGTCGTGAACTGCTCCATCGCGCGGATAGCGCGGATGGCGGCGTAGCCATCCATCCCCGGCATCATGATGTCCATCAGGACGAGGTCCACGTCCGGGTTCTTTTCCAACGCCGAGATGGCGTCGGGGCCGTTCTCCGCGATGATGACGGCGGCCCGGCCACGTTCGAGAAGGGCGGTCATCGCGAAGATATTCCGGAAGTCGTCGTCGACCACGAGAACCCGCAGCCCCTCCAGCGGACCCTCGTCGAGGTTGACGTGACGGGCCGGCTCAGGGGCCGTACTGGTCGTTGAGACCTCTCCAGCGGGAAGATCGACGGGGGGTCCGACGGGGAGCGCCGTGCTCGGGGTACGAGCGATCACTTCTGCGTTGCGGCCCGCAGGGAGATAGACGGTGAAGATACTGCCTTGACCGAGCGCACTGGTCACGGTGATCTCGCCGCCCAGGAGGTCGACGAGCTCCCGGCTTATCGACAGGCCCAGCCCGGTCCCGCCGTAGAGACGAGATGTCGTTCCGTCCCCTTGCTGGAACGCCTCGAAGATGTGCTGTTGCTGCTCATCCTCGATGCCGATCCCGGTGTCGCGGACCGACAGGGCTACCACCAACGGGGCATCGACCAGCGAGGCCGTCTGTGGGCTCCATCCCGAACCTGCGACGCCCATCTGGAGGTCCACCCGGCCGTGCTCGGTGAACTTGAATGCGTTGGCGAGCAGATTCTTCAGGATCTGGCGAAGGCGTTGCGGATCCGTCTCGATGGTTACCGGGCACCCCGGTGCGATGTCGATGGCGTACCCGACATCCTTCCCTACGGCAACCTGCTCGAACTCCCGAAGGAGCGTGCTCCGCAGATCCGGGACCGAGAGGGTCTCCATCTGGATCGAGACGGTGCCCGACTCAACCTTGGCCAAGTCCAGGATGTTGTTGAGCAGGCCCAGGAGATCCTTCCCCGACGTCCGGATGACGCTGGCGTATTCGACCTGCGTGTCTGTCATGTTCTTGTCGGGGTTGTCTTCGAGTTGCTGGGCAAGGATCAAGAGACTGTTCAGTGGTGTGCGGAGTTCGTGCGACATGTTCGCGATGAATTCTGACTTGTACTTCGATGACACCGACGTCTGCGCGAGTTGGGCTGCCTTCTCCTCGACCAGGCGCTTGGACTCTTCAACCTCCTGGTTCCTGTGTTCCGCCTCGACGTTCTGCTCGGCCAGGAGTGTGGCTTGGCGTCCGAGATCCTCATTCGACTCCCGCAGCTCTTCCTGCTGGGAGAGGAGCTCCTCGGCCTGAGACTGTGACTGCTTCAGCAGGTTCTCGGTGAGCGTGCTGGCTTCGATGGTGCTGAGAACCAGACCGATGCTCTCAGTGATCTGATCGAGGAACGCCACGTGGGTGACGCTGAACTCCGAGAAGGAGGCCAGCTCTACGACGGCGCGCACCGAGCCCTCGAACAGCACAGGGAGAACGATGATATTCAGCGGGGCGGATGCGCCCAGACCCGAGTTGATCCTGACGTAGTCGGCCGGAACCTCGGTGAGCAGGATCCGCTTCTTCTCTTTGGCGCATTGCCCGACCAGGCCCTCGCCGAGCGCGAAGGATGTCGAGAGGTGCTTTCGCTCCTCGTAGCCGTAACCGGCTTGGAGCTCCAGCCTTGGCTCAGTGCCTTCCGAGGGAGTAGTGATCGTATAGAAGACTCCGTGCTGGGCCGAAAGGAGCGGCGCCAGTTCGGACAGGATCATGCTCGAAACTTCAGCGAGATCACGCTGACCTTGCAGCATGCGCGTGAAGCGTTCCCGGTTCGTCTTCAACCAGTCTTGCTCGACGTTCTCTCGCGTCGTCTCCCGCAGGTTCCGGATCATCTCGTTGAGCTTGTCCTTCAGGACGGCGACTTCTCCGCTCGCTTCGACGCGGACCTGCCTGGTGAGGTCACCTTCGGTGACCGCTGTGGCCACCTCGGAGATCGCTCGAACCTGGTTGGTCAGATTGGCGGCCAGCTGGTTGACATTGTCGGTGAGGTCCTTCCATACGCCACTGACCTCTTTCGATTGCGCCTGGCCACCCAACTTGCCTTCCACGCCGACCTCGCGGGCGACTCGGGTGACTTCTCCGGCAAACGCGTTGAGCTGGTCGACCATGGCGTTGACCGTGTCCTTCAGTTCGAGGAACTCTCCCTGAACGACGATCGAGACCTTCTTGCTCAGGTCGCCGTTCGCAACCGCGGTCGTGACCTCAGCGATGTTCCGCACTTCCGCGGTCAAGATGCCGGCCATAAGGTTGACGTTGTCGGTGAGGTCCTTCCACACACCGCCGACCTCGATGGTGACTGCCGCGGCCTGACCCAGCTTGCCCTCGGTCCCCACCTCGCGGGCAACGCGTGTCACCTCGGAGATGAACCCGTTGAGCTGATCGACCATGGCATTGATGGTGTTCTTCAGATCGAGCATCTCGCCCCGGACGTCGGCGGTCACCTTCTTGCTGAGGTCGCCGTCTGCTACCGCGCCGATGACGCGCTGCATCTCGATCGTCGGACGCACCAGGTCGTCGATCAGGCCGTTGACCGATCGGATGCTTTCGGACCAGCCTTGCTGCGCGCCGCCCAGAACGACCCGGTTCGAGAGCTTCCCCTGCTTCCCCACGGACTGGCTGACCCTGCTGAGTTCCGCCTCGAGCGCCTCGTTCGCGGTGATGACTTCATTGAGGCTATCGGCGACCTTGCCGGCTACGCCGGTCCAGTCCAAGGGCATCCGGGCACTGAAATCACCGGTCTTCACCTGCGTCAGAACCGTCAATAAGGTCGTGGGATCGAGTGAACCGGCGAGCACGGTGTCTGGCATCCAAAGCCTCCAAAAGGAGATCCGTGATGCCCGCCGAGGTGCGAACCATCCTTCTCCTTGTGGGTTCCCTCGACATACCTACGCCGAACTTTACAGAAACAGCTACCCATTTTCCGGTATGGGTTACGTCGCAAGGCCAAATGGGTCGGACGTTCGCCCGTCAGACGGGATTCGTTAGGGACGGCGGAACGCAACGACATCCCCCGGGCATGGGAACGGGGATCGGGCGGGGCTCAGGAGTCCCTATCGACGTCGATCCCGATGACCAGCAGGCGGCGACGCATCCGGTAAACATCCTCGGCCGATACGCTTCATGCCATGACGGTGCGACGGCTGCCGGGCGGCTACGAGCTCGATGACGATCCATCGCGGATCGACGAAGAGGTCGTGTGGCGGTTCCTGTCGGAGGAGTCCTACTGGGCCGAGGGGCGCTCGCGCGAACTCACGAGCCGGCTGATACAAGAAGCCTCCCGGGTTGTGGGGCTCTACAGTCCGGACGGCGCGACGGTCGGGTTCTGTCGCGTGCTTTCAGACGGGGCGACGATGGCGCACCTCTTCGACGTCTTCGTGCTTCCGGAGCATCGGGGCCGCGGCCTAGGGGTCGAGCTGGTGCGGGAGGCGGTCGAGCTGGGGCCGCACGCCGATCTTCCGTTCTTCCTGGGCTCGCTCGACGGCCAGGGGCTGTACCGGAAGTTCGGCTTCGACGTTCCGAACGAACGTCAGATGATGCGACCCGGGACCAGGCGCTCCGACTGAACCGCATACGATGGCCGGATGTATGAGGCGCGGCCGGCGGTGCCCGGCGATCTCGACCAGGTGGTCGCGCTCCTGGAACAGATGGACCGGGCGCTGGGTGTGCCGTTCGATCCCATGCGCGAGTTCTTCACCTGGATCTGGAGCCTTCCCTGGACGGACCTCGATCGGGACACCAGAGTCATCCTCGAGGCCGGCACCGTGGTCGCGTTCGGGCAGGGGACATGGCAGACGGACAGAGGGGGCCCGCTCACCTTGCTGGTGCGTGTGCATCCTGACCACCAGGGTGCGGGACTCGGGGCATCCCTGCTCTCGTGGGGCGAAGCGCTCAGTCGCGAGCGTGGGGC
>JAXDJY010000147.1:0-3014 GCA_034667445.1 Actinomycetota bacterium
CGAACTCGTCGACGACCTTCTTCCAGATGTACTGATCCCAGTTGTAGATCTCGAGCGTGGCGTTCTTCTCGGGTTGCAGGTTGCTCGCGATCGCCTTGTTGTCATCGAAGATGTTCCACGTGACCGGCTTGTCCTGGCGGGAGAGTGGGTAGGGCCAGCCCTTCTCCCACAGCCCACCTGAGCCGGCCGGGTCCGTAGCGCTGGTGCTCTCGGTCGTGTTCCGGGGGTTGGAGCAGGCTTCCAAGAGCGCGGCCAACGATGGCAGGGCCACAGCGGTTCCGGCCGCGCGCTGCAAGAATTGCCGACGGTCCAGCGGACTGCCGGTCGACCGTTCCCGAGGATGTGGCATCTAGCTTCCCCTTTCACCAGCCCTTGACCGGACTTGACCGCCGGTTCAGGGGCGTTGAGTACCATAGTCCGTCCGTGCTACGCAAGCCAGGGGCGGTATCACCCGTACGGATGTGTCCTATGGATACGTACGGAATCGCCTCCCGCCTGGGATGTCCGCGTCGCGGAAGTTGCTTCGAAAGGCGAACGCCCTAGCCCCACCGGGCTATCCGCCTCGCGGCCGGCGGGCGGCTTGCTAGCATCCCGGCCTCACGTCCACCGAGCCAGGGAAGAGGGATACCCGTGAGTAAGGAAGTCTCCGTCGAGCCCGTCTTGCGCATCGAGGACATCGGTCCGGTCCGCCGGCTGACGATGAACCGGCCGAAGGCGCTCAACGCCCTGGACAGCCATCTGATCGCGGCCCTCTCCGAGGCGCTCGATGCCGCCGCCGAAGATCCGGCCGTCCGCGTCCTGATCGTGAAGGGCGCCGGCCGGGCGTTCTGCGCGGGCTATGACCTCAACGAGGACGCGGGCGCCGGGACGAAGGATTCCGTCGGGTGGCACGAGGAACTCAAGCACTCGGCGGAGGAGATGCTGAAGTTCTTCAACTTCCCGAAGCCCATCATCGCGCAGGTGCACTCCTACTGCCTGGCCGGTGGCTGCGATCTCATGATGATCTGCGACCTCACGGTGTGTTCGGAGGACGCGAGGTTCGGCGAGCCGGAGATCCGGTTCGGCAGCGGTGTGGTGACCATGGTCATGCCGTGGGTGCTGGGCGCCCGCAAGGCGAAGGAGCTGCTGTTCACCGGCGAGGACAGGATCGATGCCGCCGAGGCGCTGCGGATCGGCTTGGTCAACAAGGTGGTTCCGGCCGAAGAGCTCGAGGGAGCGACCTTGGCCCTCGCCGACGAGATCGCGAAGAACGATCCGTTCGCCGTATCGATGCAGAAGAAGGCGATCAACAAGATGTGGGAGGTAGCCGGGTTCCGCGAGGCGATCGACGCGAACGTCGTGATCGACACGATGATCGAGGTCGCCGATCTGCCGGAGCGGGAGGAGTTCCGCACGATCACCCTGGAGCAGGGACTCAAGAAGGCGATCGAATGGCGGGACGCCCGGTTCCGTGAGAAGCGGTGATCCGCAGCCGGGACATCCAACCGATCGTTGCCCCGCGTTCGATCGCCGTCGTCGGTGCCTCGGAATCGCCCGACAGCTGGGCGCCGGAGATAGAGCGGTCCCTGCGTCACGTCGGGTACACCGGCGAGCTCTATCCGATCAACCCGAAGTACGAGCAGGTGTGGGGCAGGCCGTGCCTGCACTCCATCCGCGATCTCCCCCGGGGTGTGGACCTGGTGGTGTTCGTCGTCCCGGCTCGCGTGGCTGTGCGGATGATCGACGATTGTGGCGCGGCGGGCGTGCGCGGCGCCATGGTCGTGTCCTCGGGGTTCGCAGAGGCGGGCGAGGAAGGTAAGGCGCTGCAGGACGAGCTCGTCGCGGCGTCCCGGCGCGCAGGCGTCCCCGTGCTCGGGCCGAACGTCGAGGGATTCGTGAACTACGTCGATCAGGTGGCGCCGTACGGGACCACACCGCCCGCACGTCCGATCAAAGGCTCGATCAGCGTGATCAGCCAGTCGGGAACGGTGGCCTGGGCCGTGAACCAGCAGGCGTCCGACCGCGGCGTGGGACTCCGGATCATCCTGGGAGTGGGGAACGAAGCGGTGATCGGCCTCGGCGACATGTTCGCGTGGGCTGCGGAGGATCCTCACACCAAAGTCGTGGCCAGCTACATCGAAACGATGCGTGATGTGACGTCGATCGGGCGCGGACTGGAGGCGCTCCTCGCCGCGCGCAAGCCCGTGTTGATCTGCGCGCCCGAGGGCCGGAGCGAAGCGGCGCTGCGTTCGATCATCGCCCACACCGGTGCTTTGGCGGGGAACACGGGACTGCGCGATGCGTGGCTCCGCGGACGAGGCGTCGTCCTGGTCGAAGATCCCGTCACGATGTTCGAGGCGGCGATCCTCCTCAGCCACGTCAAGAAAGTGCGGACCACCGGGGTCGCAGCCGCGCTCCAGTCGGGCGGTGCCTGCACGCTGTTCGCAGAGGCCGCGGGGGCGCAAGGGTTGGAGCTGCCGGAGTTCGGGCGGAAGACGAAGACAACATTGAAGCGGCTGCTCCCGCATTTCGCGAGCCAGAACAATCCGCTGGACGTAACCGGACAGGCCGCGGTGGAGACGGAGATGTTCTCCGGCGCGTTGGGGGCGCTCGCGGCGGACGCAGGTGTGGGGCTCGTGGCCTTCGACGCGTTCCCGCCCAGGCTCGCCGGGGAGACGCCGTGGGCCGATCCCGTGCTGGCGAAAGCCGTGGAGTTGCAGAAACGAACGGGCGTGGTGTTCGCGAGCGTGGCGATGGCGCCGCTCGCTTACATCCCGGAAGCCGTCGACTTCACGCGACGATGGAAGCAGCTGCCCTTCCTCCAGGGCCATCGGGCAGCGGCGGGCGCGATCGGCGCGCTCGTCGAGTTCCAAGGGGTGAAGGCGCGGAGTGTGCCCGATCTCGCGTCCCACCCCAATCGCGCAGCCGCCGTCCGGCTGCTGAAGGGGCTCGCGGGGCCGCTCGACGAAGCGCAGGGTGCCAAGCTCTTGGAACTGTACGGAGTCCGACGGCCGAGAGAGGCGACGGTGCGGACG
>JAXDJY010000148.1:0-2504 GCA_034667445.1 Actinomycetota bacterium
ATCGCGGTGCTCGCTGTGAAACGAGTGTAGGGACCTCGCAGTATCAGGTGGTCGCCGCGTCCTCGCATCGCATCTCGTACCGAACGCCGTGCCAGGTCTCCCCGTCCGAGTGATGTTCGAAGCGCTCCATGAGACGCATGCCGACCTTCTCGGCGACGCGGATCGAGGGGACGTTCTCCGCGCTCGCATACGCCCGCACCACCTTCGCACCGAGCCGTTCGAACGCGTAGGCGATGATCGCCGCGACGGCTTCGGTGGCATACCCGACGCCTTGGAACGCCGGCGCGACGGTGTAGCCGACCTTCACCACACCGGGCTCCCCCTCGGCTTGACTGAACCCGACGTCTCCGACCAGCGCTCCCGATTCGCGGTCCAGGACGGAAAGTTGGACCCATCCACCTGGTTCACCGGGCGAGCGCCCCGCCATGGCCTCGATCTCTTCGCGGATGCCCTCGGGGTCGGTGCGCTCCCAGCCCTGGTAGCGGTTGACCTGCGGGTCGCTCCGATAGGAGGAGATCGCCTCGGCGTCTTCAGGGAGCGACCGACGGAGCTGCAGCCGTTCCGTTTGGAGCGGGATGAACGCCGTATCGATATCCACCCCGCCAGGGTACCGGCCCCGGTGTTCGCGGCGTGAATGCCCCCGCACCGCTGCGGTTTGGTTACCCACGTAGGAGGGGTCTCCGGTAGGGTGCGGCGACCGACAGTGAAGGGGGTTCCGTGACCGCGCCCGCAGCCAAGATGATCGCCGTCACCATCGACGCGAACGACGCCGGATCGGTGGCCAAGTTCTGGGCCGAGTTGACCGGCACGGTGGTGACCAAAGTTGAGGACGAGGGCACGTTCCATTTCCTCGGATCTGTCGATAGCGCGCCGGAGCTCTGTATCCAGCGCGTCGCGGAAGCCAAGGTCGGGAAGGCGCGCGTTCATGTCGACTTCTCGGCGCCGGACCTGCAAGCGCTGACCGACAGGATCCTTGCATTGGGCGGAACGTGGGACGGCGAGGAGCTAACCATGAACGAGTACACCTGGCGGATGTTTCAAGACCCCGAAGGCACGGAGTTCGACGTCATCCTCGAGTAACTCTGCAGCGGCTCACGTTTCCGATGTCCGTTCGTATGCTGTACGGATGAAGCCGACGGAGGAGGCACGGTGAGCGATTGGAACGCAGGGATCATCCAGGAGTTCAGGGACAACGAGGGCGTGGTAGGCGGCCCGTTCGAGGGCAAGACGCTGTTGCTCCTCACGACCACCGGCGCGAAAACCGGGAACCTGCACACGACGCCGCTCGCCAGCTACCGCGACGGCGATTCGTGGGTCGTCATCTCGTCTGCCGGGGGCTCGGACACCCATCCGGGGTGGTACTACAACCTGAAGGTGAACCCGAAGGCGCACATCGAGATCGGAACCGAGAACTTCGACGTGGTGGCCGAGGAAGCCCTCGGCACAGAACGCGACCGGCTGTACGCCGGGATGGTTGCGATCATGCCAGGGTTCGCGGACTACGAGAAGAACACCACGCGCACGATCCCGGTGTTCAAGCTCACGTCGGTTTAGTCCATCGCGCGGCTGATGTTGTCGCCCCATCGCTTCATCCGAGCGACGTAGGCTCGTCCGGCTTCGACGATCTCCGGCGGCGGTTCCAGGCCGAGTTCGGCCATGCGTTCCTGCGCCCAGGACTCCGCCTCGGCCTCGACCTCCCAACGGCGTTTACCGCGGCGCCGGTCGTGAACCAGCACGATATGGCCGAGCTCGTGGAGGCCTCGGTAGAGAGAGCGCCGGGTGCCGATCTTCGAGTCAAGGTGCACCGTGCCGGCGGCAGCGAATCCCCGCTTGTGGCTGTTGCGGAATCGACACGGGCCCTCGCACCACGCGACGTCGAACCGGTCGAGTTCGGCCTGAAAGATCTCGCGGAGCGTCATGGCACCGCAGTCTCGCAGGTGCTGCAGGGATGGCGCCGCGCGTGACCATCTCGCCTCGGCATCCGTAGGCTGGCGGTGTGGATATCTACCTGGAGGTCGGTGAGAAGCGGGTCTTCGCCGGTGCCCTCGCCTGGCCCGGATGGTGTCGGATGGCGCGGGACGAAGAAGGGGCCATCGATGCGCTCGTCGCCTACGGCCCGCGGTATCGAGCGATCATCGCGGCCGCGAGGATCCGTCCCGGGTTCGTCGCGCCGAAGCGTGCGGCGAGCCTTACGGTCCGAGAGCGGCTGGCCGGCGACAGCACCACGGATTTCGGCGCGCCATCGATCGCACCGGCCGTCGATGGGTCCCCGATGAAACAGACGGATCTTCGGAGATCGCAGGCGCTCCTTCAGGCGGGTTGGTCCGCGCTCGACCGCGCCGCCGAGGCGGCGACCGGCGTTGAACTCACGCGGGGCCCTCGAGGGGGAGGCCGGGAGCTCGAGGGCATCCTCGCCCACGTGGTCGGGGCGGAGTCGTATTACGCGCGACGGATCGCCGCGCGACCGCCGGCGGCGACTGACGACGCGCGGACGTCCCATGCCG
>JAXDJY010000149.1:0-4591 GCA_034667445.1 Actinomycetota bacterium
CACCGGTGATCGCTGTCGGGATGATCACGGGCAACGGGGTCGCGAGGGCGGTGATCGCGGGCGTCGTCAGGAGCACCTGCACCCCAGGCGTCATCGCGATGCCCCCACCGACCCCGAACAGGCCCGACAGCACGCCGGCGGCCAACCCGATCGCCAGGCCAACGACCACGTCCAGGGGCGTCATCCAAGCAGGTCCGCGGCTCGGACCAAGATGTCGCGCTCGCCCCGGTAGGCCGCTCGCTTCAGCGCGCGCTCCAACGGGAACCAGCGGATCTCTTCCATCTCGTCGTCACGCTGGCCCGGGTCGCCCCGGACGGCTTTCATCAAGAAGAAGTGCACGGTCTTGCGGATCCGCACGCTCTCCCACACGTAGAAGTACTTCGTGAGACCGAGCGACTCCTCGATGACGGCCTCCCATCCCGTCTCTTCGCGCACCTCGCGGATGGCAGCCTCTTCCGGCGACTCCCCCGCCTCGATGTGCCCTTTCGCCAGCCCCCAGGCGATGTTGCCCTTCAGGGTCCGGCGAGCCGCGAGGAGGATCTCGAGGCCTCCCGAGTCGTTCCGCCGGTACACCACGCCGCCGGCGGAGACCTCCTTCCGTGTGCTCGTTGCGCGGGCCGCGAGTTCGGCTTTGGTCGGTGCCCTCGACTTGCCCTTCGGGGCGGCGGGCTCGGTTGTGGTCCGGGTGGCCTTCGGGTCCTTCCTGGCGCGTCGCTTCCGGCGCCGGCGGCGTTTCTTCGAGCTCGGCGCGGGCGTGGCCGGGTCCTCGGGCCCGCTCGGCAGCGTGGGCTCGGCGGCCGGGCTTCGGGGGGCCGTCGCTGGGTCCGGTGGGGGCCGGGGACGCCGTCGCCGAGGCTGACCGCTCATCGGCCCAGTCCGGCGCGTGGCTGGCTGCCAGTTCCCGTCACGACGGGAGCGATTCTAGGCCCCACGGACCCTGGGACCGGGGGCTCGAGATGGATGGGGAGACATCCTCAGGATTGGCTGTCCACCTGCCGATGGGAACCCAGGTAGTTGTTCGATCGAGTGGGGAGCGTCCGGCGTGCGGGCGGCTCTGGCGAGAGAAGGCCCGGCAGATGGACATCAACGAACTGCTTCGATTCACCGTCGAACGGGGCGCGAGTGACCTGCACCTGAAGGCAGGCAACGTGCCCTTCGTTCGTGTCGATGGAGATCTGCAGCCGAGCCACTTCGAAACTCTCAGCGCTCTGGACACCGAGGGCTTCGCGCAGATCCTCATGTCGGACCACAAGAAGCACGAGTTCGAGGAAAGCAGCGAGGCGGACCTCGGTTACACCCTCACGGGTGTCGGCCGCTTCCGGGTGAACGTCTTCCGCCAGCGGGGTCTTGTCGGTCTTGCGATCCGGCGCGTGCGTTCGGAGATCCCGACGTTCGAAGAGTTGCGGTTACCCCCGGTGTTGAGCCAGCTCGCAGACTCCCCGCGCGGGCTCGTTCTGGTGACCGGACCGACCGGGACGGGGAAGACGACCACCATCGCCTCCATGATCGGGCACATCAACTCGACCCGCCGCTGTCACATCGTCACCATCGAGGACCCGATCGAGGTGGTCCACGAAGACAAACTTTCGATCATCCAGCAGCGTGAGATCGGCATCGACACCGACAGCTACGGCAACGCGCTGCGCCACGTGATCCGCCAGGATCCCGATGTGATCTTCGTCGGGGAGATCCGCGACGCGGAGAGCGCGCTTTCTGCGATCCAGGCGGCGGAGACCGGGCACCTGGTCATCTCGACGTTGCACACGATCGACTGTATGGAGACCATCAACCGCGTGCTCGACCTCTTCCCGCCGCAACAGGCCAAGGAGGTCCGCACGTCGTTCGCGGGATCGCTGCGCGGGATCGTGTCGCAGCGACTCGTGAGCCGCGCCGATGGGAAGGGCCGCGTTCCCACCATCGAGGTCCTCATCAACACCGGACGGGTGTTCGACCGGATCGTCGACCCTGCGCACACCGACTCCATCGTGGAAGTCATCGCGGACGGCGGCTACTACGGCATGCAGACCTTCGACCAGGCCTTGGTGCAACTGGTGAGAGAAGGCTTGGTGAACGAGGACGACGCCCGCAGAACCGCAACCAATCCCCACGACTTCGACCTTCAGCTCCGCGGTGTGTTGGACCGCCGGGCGGGCCTCCGCGAGGACGTCGAACCCGCCTTCTAGGTCGAGGCCCCAGCGACTCCGGCGAGCTTCAAGATCCGCTCCAGGATGGCGGGATCGCCCGTCCAGTGATCCTCCGCGACCGTTCGTCCGGCCTTCTTCAAGACGTGTCGGAGCACCAGCGCGACCACCACGATGTCGTCGAGCGGACCGGCGACCGGGATGAACTCGGGGATGAGATCGATCGGTGAGAGCACCCAGAGTGCCGCGAACCCGAGCAACCATCTGGAGCCTCTGGGGACACGCGGGTCACGCGCGAGACCCCGCATGAGCCGAAGCAGATCCGGGAGCACTTTCGCCGCAGCGATCGCCATCCACTTGCGTCCACTGACGAGGAGGACGGCGATCACGATCGCCCACACCGCGAGCGCGATCACGGCGATGACGAGGATCCGGTGCAGCATGCGCCCAGCCTACGGCGCTCGAACGAACCCCCCCGGTATCGTGACGCCATGACGCGCATGGATGTCGACCCGCTTGCGGCCGAACTCGGCGAACGATTCACCGCAGCCGGTCACCAGCTCTACCTGGTGGGCGGCGTCGTCCGTGATCTCATCCTCGGCCGATCGTCGGTGGAGGGAGATTTCGACTTCGCGACCGACGCCCCTCCGGCGGGCACGACCCGCATCCTTCGTCGATGGGCGGACCGCCAATATCTGGTCGGAGTGAAGTTCGGGACGGTCGGGGCCCTGAAGGGCGAGCGGAAACTCGAGATCACCACGTTCCGCGAAGAGATCTACGATGCGGCGAACCGCAAGCCCACGGTGACGTTCGCCAAGGACATCGAGGATGATCTGTCCCGGCGGGACTTCACGGTCAACGCGATGGCGGTGCGGCTGCCCGACGGAGAGTTCGTCGATCCGTTCGGCGGTGTGAAGGACCTGGCGGCGAAAGTGCTGGATACGCCGTTGGAACCCGAGGCGGCGTTCAGCGACGACCCCTTGCGCATGCTGCGCGCCGCCCGCTTCGTCAGCCAGCTGGACGTGCAGCCGGCGCCGCGCGTGATCGAGGCGATCACCAGGATGCACGAACGGCTGCAGATCGTGAGCGCGGAACGGATAGCCGACGAGTTGGTCAAGCTCTTGACGGGTTCACACGCGGCCGACGGCCTCGCGCTGGTGGTGGATACGGGCTTGGCCGATGAGTTCCTCCCCGAGCTTCCGGCACTGAAGTTGGAGCAGGATCCGGTCCACCGGCACAAGGATGTGCTGGTGCACACGTATGCCGTCGTCGAAGGGTGTGAGGCGGACCCGACGCTTCGCTTGGCCGCCCTCCTGCACGACGTCGGGAAGCCGAAGACGCGGGAGATCACACCCGACGGTGTGCAGTTCCATCACCACGAGGTGGTCGGCGCCAGGATGGCGCAGGCGCGGTTGCGCGAACTACGGTTCCCGAACTCGGTGATCGACGACGTCTACACGTTGGTCGAGATGCATCTTCGATTCCACGGCTACGGCGACGGGTGGAGCGATAGTGCGGTCCGCCGGTACGTTCGGGACGCCGGCCCGTTGCTGGACAAACTCAACCAGCTCACTCGCGCCGATTGCACGACCCGCAACGAACGCAAGGCCACACAGTTCGCCGCGCTCCAAGACGACCTGGAGGAGCGCATCGCCCGCCTTGCCGAACAGGAGAACCTGGACGCGATGCGTCCTCCGCTGGACGGGGCTCAGGTCATGGAGCGGTTGCACCTGCAGCCGGGGCCCGATGTGGGCCGCGCGCTCGCCTATCTCCTGGAGGTCAGGATGGACCGCGGTCCGGTCCCCGAGGATGAAGCCTTCGAGCTGCTGGACGCGTGGGCGAAGGACGCCGGCCTGGCCTGACCGGGCACGTGGAGGCCCATCAGAGGATCGATGCGAGTCGAACCGAACTGCCGTCTGCATCCATGAAGTACACGAACATCTCGTCGGTTCCGGTTCGGTTGGAAAGGAAGACGATGTGACCGTCCGGGGTCCAGCCGTAGGACGCATCCAGCGCGGGGGAGTTCGTCGTGAGATCGACGACATGGGAACCGTCGGAATCCGCGCGGAAGATGTCTCGGCCACCGCCCCGATCAGCCGTGAACACGATGGAGGTCCCATCCGGCGACCAATACGGGAAGTAGTCGCTGCCGCCGGAGTCGATGAGCCGGTGGGGGTCCGACCCGTCGGCCCGCATGACGTAGATGTCCGTGTTTCCGGGGTGTTGTGGAGACGCTGCTACGTAGGCGATGTGGGTTCCATCGGGTGACCAGGTGGGGTTCCAGGCGTTCTCGGAGACCACCTGTCGCTCGTCGGTGCTCAGCGTGAGGACGACCAGCGAGCTGATCCCGACGTCGTCGGTGCGGAACACGATCTTCGAACCGTCGGGAGACCATCGCGCGTCCGTCTCGTCACCGGAGTCGGACGTGAGGATGCGGTCGCCGTTGGGCT
>JAXDJY010000150.1:0-4761 GCA_034667445.1 Actinomycetota bacterium
GTTGCGGCGGCGATGGCGACCGCCATGGGGAAGATCCCGGCCCGCGGCGACGGCCTGGCCGCCGTGGCGACGGGCGGACCGGCCGGGGTGGCGTGGGAAGACGGCGTCATCACGTTCGCCGGGCCTGCCGACGGCCTCCCCTGGGAGCCGAACGTCGGTGCCCCGGATCGCGGATGCCTGGTGCCGGGGTTCGTCGATGCCCACGTCCACCTCCCGTTCTACGGTTGGCGCGCCGACGAGTTCGAGGCCCGGCTGCAAGGCGCGTCCTACCGCGATCTCCACGGGGAGGAAGGGGGCATCTTCCGTTCCTCGCGCATGTTGCGGGGAGCTTCGGACGATGCGGTCATCGCCTTCTGCCTCCCGCTGTTGGAAGAGATGCGGGCGCACGGCACGACATCGGTCGAACTGAAGACCGGCTACGGACTCTCCGTCGAGGACGAGCTCAGGGCCGCGAGACTGGCCCGCCGGCTCGCGAGAGAGACGGATCAAACCGCGCGGGTGACGTTGCTCGCCTGCCACGCCGTCCCGGCCGGGATGTCGCGCGACGTCTGGGTGCGCACCGCGTGCACCGAACTCATCCCCGAAGCGGCCAAGCTCGGGCTCGCCGACCAGGTGGACATCTACGTCGAGGACATCGCGTTCACGCTCGACGATCTGGCCGCGGTTGCAGAGGCCGCCACCCGGGCGGGACTTCCGCTGCGCGTGCACGCCGATCAACTCGGCCCCTCGGGCGCAGCCGAAGCGGCCGTCGGTCTCGGTGCCCGGAGTGCCGATCACCTCAACAACTGTTCGCCGAATGGCGTCGCCGCGCTCGCGGCCGCGCCGGCTACGGTCGCGGTGCTCCTCCCCGCCTCGACCTTCTTCCTCCGCGCCGACCGTCCGCCGGTCGAGGCCCTGCGGGACGGTGGCGCGGCGCTCGCCATCGCGACGGACTTCAATCCGGGGACCTCTCCGATCTGTTCTATGCCCGAGGCGATCGGCATGGCTGCCACGCTCTACGGGCTGACCCCGCTCGAGGCGCTCACGGCGGCCACGGCGAACCCGGCGTGGGTCCTGGGGCTTACCGACCGAGGGACACTGCAGCCCGGGATGCGCGCAGACCTGCTGGTGTTGGAAGCTCCCTCGTTCGCGCAGGTGCCCTACCGGCCGGGTCACAACCCGGTGATCCACACCATCGTCGGCGGAAACACCGTGCCGGGTTAGGCGAGCGGTCCGGCCACCGACTCCACCGCAGCAATCAGGGACCCGTCGCGAACCATCGCCACCGCCGCCGCGATGTCCGGGCCGAACTCTCGGTCGTGGTCGAAGAACGGGACCCGCTCCCGGACTGCATCGTGGACCGCTCGGGTAGCCTCGCCCGGGATGAGTGGCGCCCGTAGGTCGAGCGCCTGCGCGGCGCCGAGCGCCTCGAGGGCGAGCACCATCTCGGCGTTCGTCACGATCTCGCGCGCGTGGCGTGCAGCGATCATGCCCATGCTGACGTGATCTTCCTGTCCGGCGCTCGACGGGATCGAATCCACCGACGCAGGGTGGGCGAGCGTCTTGCATTCGCTCACGAGCGACGCGGCCGTGTACTGCACCAACATGAACCCGCTGTTGAGGCCGCTCGCATCCACCAGGAACGGGGGCAATCCGTTCGACTGATGGTGGTCGAGCAATCGGTAGAGACGGCGTTCGCTGATGGAGGCGAGTCCGACGAGCGGCGCACAGAGCGCGTCGAGCGCAACCGCGACCGGCATGCCGTGGAAGTTGCCACCGGACAGCACGTCACCGGAGTCGGGAAACACGATGGGGTTGTCGCTCACAGCGTTGGCCTCGGTCGTGAGCACGCCCCGGACGTATGCGAGGACGTCGCGCGCGGCCCCGTGAACCTGCGGCGCGCACCGGAGCGAATACGCGTCCTGGACCAGATGGGTGCTGTCGCGATGGGATGCCAGGATGGGCGAACCGGCGAGGATCCTGCGGAGGTTGGCAGCACTCGCCCCCTGGCCCGGGTGCGGGCGGAGCGCCTGGAGCCGTTCGTCGAACGGGGCATCGGTGCCGAGTGCGGCCTCGATGGTCATGGCGGCGACCAGGTCGGCCGTCTGCGTCAACAGGCGCGAGCGCTCCGCCGCAAGGATGCCGACGGCGAGCATCCCCTGCGTTCCGTTCACCAGTGCCAGGCCTTCCTTCGCGGCGAGCGTCAACGGCTCCAGCCCCTCGCGCGCGAACACCTGCGCGGCGGGCTCGGTGGTATCTCCGTGGTCCCCGACGAGGATGTCGCCGAGACCGATGAGCGGCAGGGCGAGGTTCGCGAGCGGCGCGAGATCACCTGAGGCCCCCAACGAACCCTGCTCGGGCACCGCGGGGATGATGTCCCTGTTCAGCATCTGCACCATGAGATCGATCACCGGCTGCCGGACTCCGGAATGGCCGAGCGCCAAAACGTGGGCACGCAACAGGAGCATCGCGCGAGCCTCCTCGCGGGAGAGCGGGCGTCCGACCGCAGTGGCGTGAGAACGCACGATCCCGTGCTGCAGTTCGGCGGCGTGCGAGGGGTCGATGGGGGTATCGGCGAGCGCGCCGAACCCGGTGGTAACCCCGTAGACGGTCAGTCCGGATGCGACGGCGTCCTCGACCACCGCGCGGGCGGCGTCGACCTTCGTCCTGGCGGGACCCGGGAACTCGACCTCGGCGCCGCGGGCCACGGCGACGACCGCCTCCAGCGACAGCGAACCCCCCAGCGCCACGGACACATCGGGAAGGCTACCGCGCGCGCCGCACCGTCGCGTGGTGCTTGACCCGGCCCCTCCCACGCCGGACACTCGGCCACGTCACGATCCTGGGGAGGCTTCAGATCATGCTCGCGCTCAACACCGCGCTCTTCAATTTCCTGTTGTTCCTGCACATCCTGGCCACCATCGTGGCGTTCGGACCTACGTTCATCTTCCCGCTGATCATGGGGATGGGCCGCAAGGAACCCCAGCACATGGCCTTCGCCGTCCGGATCATCCACACCATCACGTCGAAGGTCACGAGAACCGGCGCGATCGCGGCCGGTATCCTCGGCGTGCTCCTCATCCCGGCCGCGGACATCAGTCTCAAAGACAACACCTGGTTGCTCATCGCGATCTTGATCTACGTGATCCTCATCGCATTCGCGGTCATCGTGCAGGCCCCGAACTCAGAGAAGATGGTCGAACTGACCTCCGCCGCCGCACCGGGTGAGCAGCCCTCCGCTGAGATCGCGGAACTCGCCAAGCGGTTGCAGATGGGCGGAACCGTGCTCGGCGTGGCCGTGCTCGCGATCCTGCTCCTTATGGTCTTCAAGCCCGGCTCGTAGCCCGCCGTCCCGCTACGCGCTTGACCTCACCAACTCCATGTTGGAGTTGATGTTGACGCCGAGGATGGACCCCGACCCGACCTCTTTCACCAGACCGACCCCGTCCACCAGGTAGAGCGTCTCTTTGAACGCGGACGACAGCGGGATCGGCGTTCCGCCGTCGATCGTCTGCGTGAGATCGAACTGCACCACGGCGGAGACGGCGATGGCGTCGTACCCGCCCGCGCCGACGGTGACGCGCTTCCCGCCTGACGCATGGAAATCGATGGTGACGGTCCCCGTGGTTTCTGTGACCTTCCCGCGGGTGGTCTGCTTGCCCGCGATGTCGAACGATTGCGTCCATGAATCACCCGAGGAGATGGTCGCGGGGTAGGTGACCCCTTGGATGTGCGTCGTTCTGTAGGACAACTCTGACCCCTGGAGCGAGACCGTGCCCGCCGGACCGCCGATGACATCGCGGGCGGTGATGCCCTCCGAAGAGCACGAGTAGTTCGCGGTCGACCTGATGCCCTTGAACGCGTTCGTGGCGGTGAAGCCGGCGTCGGTCACCTTGCCGATGGACTGCGTGTACTTCGAGGTCCCGAGTTTCGAGGTCTTGATCGTGTAGGTGCGGGTGACCCCGGTGACGGCCGGGTAGTACTGCGTCACGCAGGGGCCGCTGGGGCTCGGCGGTGGGGTGGAGGTATCCGCGGTCGGTGGCGGGGTCGCGACCCCAGCTACTGTGGGCACCGGCGTGAGAGAGGTCGACGACGAGCATGCGCCCCCCGCCAGCACGAGCACGGCGAACGACAGAACGGATGATCGCTTCACGGTCGATCCTCCTCGGTGGGGTTGCGGTCGGTGTGACCGTACCTCAGGAGAGCGCCCGCACGCTGATGGGCGCCTCGATCGCGGTCCCGTCCACGAGATCCACGCGATAAGCCCCCGCCGAAGTCACCGACGCCACCGCTTCAACCACCTCGGTCCCGACCACGTGTACGGCCGCGAAGTCATCGCACGCCACGCCGCCCGGCAGCGCCCCCGAGGCGACGAGCTCGTGGAAACGCGGCCGGCGCTCGGGCTCTCCATCGAAGTGCGGACAGAAGCTTCCGGGAACGAAGCCGAGCCCGTCCGTGAGCGGGTCGGCGCGACCCAGCAGGAAGGAGTCGGTGGTGCTCGCCTGGAACCAGCAGTTGGCGCCGGCCGACATCCCGGCCATGACCACCCCTGCCTCCCACGCCGTCCGCAGGGCCGCGTCGACCCCGTGGATCTGCCAGATGGCGAGCATGTTCGCGGTGTTGCCGCCCCCGACATAGATGAGGTCCTGCTCGCCCAGGAAGGAACCCACGTCCTCCACGGTGCGCTCGAACAGGTCGAGGTAGGTCGGTTCGAAGGACGCAGCCGGGAACGCGCGGAGGAACAGGGTCACGGCCAAGGGGACCGCTGCGACCGCCGTAGGG
>JAXDJY010000151.1:0-13287 GCA_034667445.1 Actinomycetota bacterium
GAAGCACCAAGCAGGTGAAGCGGCTCATCATGTGTGCCGCCCACCATTGGCACGTTCCGGGCGGACGGGCCAAAGCGCTCGCCATCGCCTACCGGGAGTCCCGATATGACCCCCATGCCTACAACTCCAGCGGAGCCGAAGGCATCTACCAGCACATGAAACGCTACTGGCCGGACCGTGCGTACACGTACGGATTCAAAGGCTGGTCGGCCTTCAACGCTCGCGCGAACATCATCGTCACCATGCGGATGGTTCGCCGAGGCGGCTGGGGCCCCTGGGGCGGATAGGCATACCCAACCTTCCTGTTCCGATGAACAACGCCGGCCCAACCGGGCCGGCGTTGTCATCTCTTCAGCCCACCGGGCCCCCGGGCCGCGGCATCCCCGAGATCAGAAGCCGAACCTCGTCCAAGTTGGCTGCCACCGCCGTGACACCATCGGCCGCGCGGTCGGAGACCACCCGCATGCCGGGGAACCGTTCGGCGACCAGTTCGAGCAGGAGCTGGAACGCACCGAAGACGACGAGGACGTGCGGACGCTCGGCGTCGATCTGATCCAGTGCCGCCCGTTCGTCCGTCGCGCCGGGCGTGAGCTCCCAGCCGGCGGAGACGGCCGCCCGCTTCAACAAGGAAAGCGACGCGTCGTCCTCCGCGACACACATCACTTTCACCGCGCGACACATCGCTGCGTCCCTCCATCTCCGTTAGGCCATCTCCTCGGCTGCGCCGGAACGGCCATGGGTCCGAAAGGATAGCGAACCACCTGCCGATCGCGGTTCATACCGAGCGACGGCAATGCTCACGGCAGGAGTTGGGTACCGCCGACGACCCTCCCGGCCACGCGTTCGAGTCTCCACACGGAGCCCTTACTGAACTCCGGCGTTGACATCATCCGGGCGCCGTCCTTCTCGGCGCGCTCGATGAGCGCGGGGATCACGTCGCCGTGGCTACAGAGCGCCGCCGATTCGCTCAAGCCCTGGAGCAACTCCCAGGATGCCGCGATCCGGGCACCCTCGGCGAGTTCATCACGCTCCTCGATTGGGATCCCCGATGCGAGGGCGAGCGGTCTGACCGTCTGCACGCAGCGAACGTAGGGGCTCGAGACGATCCGCGTGGCGCCGAGGCCGGCGAGCGCGCGCGCGATCGATTCCGCCTGCGCCCGCCCCTTCTTGGAGAGCGGCCGGATGCGGTCATCCTCCGCCCATTCCGATCGCGATCCCGCCTTGGCGTGGCGGATCAGGAACGCCGGTGCATCGAACCCCAGGGCCGCGGTCACCACAGCGCGGTCGTGCGCGTACGTGAGCAGGCTGACCGCCTCGGCCGCCGATACCCAGCGGAGCTCGTCGACCTCGTCGTTGGGCCGGAACGCCCCATCCGTCGTGGTCATGAGCCAGTATCTGACTTCCTTGCTTCGGCCCTCGGCGTCCTCATAGAACGCTGACGGAAGCTCCTGGCCCCGGTCGCCGCGGAACCCCGTCTCCTCTTCGACCTCCCTGACCGCGGCCTCGATGTGACTCTCGCCGGGGTCCAGCTTGCCCTTGGGGATGGTCCAGTCCAGGTACTTCGGCCGATGCACCAGGCAGAACTCCGCACCCGTATCGGTCTGGCGGCGGAGCAAACCACCGGCGGCACGAACCTGGATGTCGGGAACCGTCATCTCCCGCCGCGGCTCCGCTGCGTCGCGAGCGCCATCAGGTGTTCCTGCGCATCCATCCCGCGTTCGGTTCGAACCCGCTGCCACGAGCCGTCGGGCTCCAGCTCCCACGCAAGCGTGTCGTCCTCCAGCGAGGCCTCGATGATCTGATCGAGGCGTGCACGGAGCGCCCCGTCTTCCACGGGCGCCGCCGCTTCGACACGCCGGTCGAGGTTCCGGGGCATCAGGTCGGCGGATCCGATGAAGTAGCGGGCGTCGCCCGGGGGGCCGAACCGGAAGATCCTGGAGTGCTCAAGGAACCGCCCGACCAGAGACCGAACGCGGATACCGTCGGACAATCCGGGGACGCCCGGCCGAAGGCAGCAGATCCCGCGGATGAGCAGGTCGATCCGCACGCCCGCCTGCGACGCCAGATAGAGCGCATCGATGATGTCGGGGTCTACCAGACTGTTCATCTTCAGCGTGATCCGGCCGTCATCCCGATCGATCTGTTCGGCGATGAGCTCCTCCAGTCGGGGACGAAGCGTCACCGGCGAGACCAGGAGCTTCCCGTACTCACGCTGGCGGCTGTACCCCGTGAGCAGGTTGAACAGATCGGTGAGGTCGGAGCCGAGCTGGCGGTCTGCGGTCAGGACGCCGACATCCTCATAGAGCCGCGCGGTGCTCGGGTTGTAGTTGCCCGTTCCGATGTGCCCGTATCGGCGGACCCCACCTTCCTCGCGCCGAACCACAAGGCAGACCTTGGCATGGGTCTTCAGCCCGACCACGCCGTAGACCACGTGGACCCCGGCCTGCTCAAGCGCGCGCGCCCAGGTGATGTTCGCCTGCTCGTCGAACCGAGCCTTGAGTTCGACGAGCGCCACGACCTGCTTGCCGACCTCGGCCGCGCGGATCAAGGCGCGCACGATGGGGCTGTCGGCAGACGTTCGGTACAGGGTCTGTTTGATGGCGAGGACGTTCGGGTCGCGGGCCGCCTGCTCGATGAAGGCGACCATCGACGCCTGGAAGGAGTCGTAGGGGTGGTGGACCAGGAGGTCGCCACCCCGGAGCACCTCGAAGATATCTGCGGGGTGCTCGCCGTCACCGGCCAGGCGGGCAGGCGTCACGGGTGTCCACGGCGCCATCTTGAGATCGGGTCGGTCCAGTTCGACGAACGACCACAGGCCGCCCAGATCCAACAACCCTTCGGCGACGTAGACCTCATCGGGATCCAGGTCGAGTTCGCGAAGCAGGAGCCCGCGGACCTCGTCCGTGATGGTCGAGTCCACCTCCAACCGGACGGGTGTTGCGCCCCGCCGGCGCCGGCGGAGGACGGTCTCGACGGCCTCCAGGAGATCCTCCGCTTCGTCTTCCTCGAGTTCCACATCGGCGTCGCGCGTGATGCGGAAGACGTGGTGACCGATGATCTCCATCCCCGGGAAGAGTTCGCCGAGGTTCGCCGCGATCACCTGTTCGAGCGGGATGAAGCGGCCGGTGTCGGGCAGCGGAACGAACCGCGGCAACAGCGGCGGCACCTTCACCCGCGCGAACCGCCGTCCCCCGGTCATCGGATCGCGGACGACCGCCGCAAGGTTGAGGGAAAGCGAGGAGATATAGGGGAACGGGTGTGCCGGGTCAACGGACAACGGTGTGAGGACGGGGAATATCCGGTCTTGGAACTCCGTCGCCAGGTGATCTCGTTCGTCGGGGGCCAGCTGGTCCCAGGTCACCACACGGATATCGGCTTTCTCCAGCGCCGGGATCAAGTCTGCTTCCAGCACCCGGTCGGCCCGGTGCCGAAGCCCCTCCACCCGAACACGGATGGCGTCGAGCTGCTCGCCGGGGGTCGAGCCCTCAGGTGTGGCTGTCACTACTCCCGCGTCCCGTTGCTCCTGGAGGCCCGCGACCCGGATCTGGAAGAACTCGTCCAGGCCCTGTGCGTAGATCGCCAGGAACTTCACCCTGTCCAGGAGCGGGATCCCGGCGTCCTCAGCGAGCGCGAGCACCCGGGCGTTGAACTCCAGCCAGGAAAGCTCCCGGTTGAGGAACCGCGGGTCCATGATCTGCGGCGTCGTGGCCATCAGCGTCCCTGGGGTCGAGGAGCGGGCGCCCAGTGTAGCCATGACCCGCCCGAACGGGAAGGACGCAGGCGGTGCCGGCCGCCGGATGATCAGGCGTGTTTCAGCACGACCGACTCGATGATGTTCGCCACGTTCTCGAGTCCGTCGAGGGCCTCCTCCATAGACTCGATCACCTCTTTCCACTTCAAGACGTCCATGGCTTTGTGATCTCCCGAGAACAGGTCGGCCACGGCCCGCCGGTAGAGCTTGTCCCCTTCGTTCTCCAGGCTGTTGATCTCAACCCAGTACGGCTCGAGCTCGGCGTTGCCCAGCCGGCTGAAGGCTTTAACCGCCATCTCCGTCTGCTGCGCAGCTCGGAGCAGCACGTCGGCCTGCGCGAGCATCTCCGGACGGGGCTCCTCGATCGCGTGCAACACGAACAGATCGGATGCCTCTTCCATCGAATCCAGTACGTCGTCTAACGCCGTCGCCAACGTGTGGATGTCCTCACGATCCATCGGCGTGATGAACGTGGTGTTGAGGCGTCGGATGATGGAGTGGGTGATCTCGTCTCCCATGTGCTCGCGGTCCTGGATCCGGCGCGCCTTCATCTCGACGTCGGTGTAGTCGCTGAGGAGATCCTTCAGTAACTCCGCCGTCACGCGGATGTTTTCCGCCGCTTCGAGGAAGAGCTCGAAGAACACCTCCGGTCGCTGCGACACCTTGAGTTTCATCGTCGGTCCTCTCCTTCGAGATCGTCGGGGCGGCCCTTGCCTCGTGGTTCGTCCGGCGTATCGCGGTCGCCTTGGCCCTCTTCGATCGCCAGCATCACGAACCAGAAGAACGCGATCCCGGCCATCGTGACGTTCACCCACCAGAAGGTCTCCGGTGTGGGCGCCAACAGCAGGACTGAGATCACGCCGGCGGCGAGGAAGAAGAGCGGACGCCGGCCGAACGTCATCTCCAGACCCTCTTGAGCGCGGCCTCCATCGAATACGAAACGATGAACGCCCCCGGGATCGTCAGGATCCAAGCCCACACGACCCGCCCCGCCACTCCCCAGCGGACGGCTGAGAGCCGTTGCGTTGTACCCGTTCCAACGATCGCTCCCGTGATGGTGTGCGTCGTGGACACCGGCACCCCACCGAGCGTCGCGAGCATGATCGCCGCCGCTGCAGCCGTTTCCGCGGAGAACCCACCCACCGGCTGAACCTTCGTGATCTTCGTTCCCATCGTGTGGACGATCCGCCATCCGCCGAACAGCGTTCCGAGACCGATCGCGGAGTGCGCCGCCAGAACAACCCACAGCGGCACGGACGCATCGATCGGGAGCCGATGGTTCGCGATTAGCAGCGCGAGGATGATCCCCATCGTCTTCTGTGCGTCGTTCGCACCATGTCCCAGGCTGAACAGGGCCGCGGAGACCAGCTGCGCGCGCCGGAAGCCTCGATTCAGCTTCTCCACCTTGTGATAGCGGTGGAACAACCAGAAGATGCCAGTCATGATCGTGAAGGCGAGCAGGAATCCGAGCAGCGGGGACAGCACGATGAACACCGCGATCTTCTGGAACTCCTCTGCCACCAACGACGTCCACCCCGACAGCGCCACGGCGGCGCCCGCCATACCGCCGACGAGCGCATGGGAGGAACTGGTGGGCAATCCGAAGAACCACGTGATGATGTCCCAGACGATGGCGCCGAACAGGCCGGAGAAGATCGCGGCGTTGTTCAGAACGCCGGGCTGGACGACCTTCGAGATGGTGGCCGCCACCGCGGTGCCGAAGATGGCGAACGCCGCGAAGTTCCAGAAGGCCGCCCACGCCACCGCTTGCTTGGGTGTCAAGACGCGCGTCGAGACGACGGTCGCGATGGAGTTCGCCGCGTCGTGGAAGCCGTTGAAGAAGTCGAACGCCAGCGCCACGCCGATGATGGCGACCACAGTGACGGTCATGCGAACTTCAACGCCACGGACTCGATGATGTTGGCGATGCCTTCGCAGCGGTCGATCGCATCTTCGGTCGCCGCCAGCAGGTCCTTCCACTTCAGGACGTCCATCGCGCCGTAGTCCCCCGAATAGAGCGCCGCCACCGCCCGCCGGTAGACCCAGTCGCCCTCTCGCTCCAGGAGCTTGATCTCGTTGACGGTGTGCTCGACGGTCTTCAGGTGCCGAAGCCCCCTGACCGCTTGCCGCACCAGCCCCGACGCCGCAACCAGGGTCACCACCTGCTGGCGGAACTGCGGGATCACCTCTCGCAGACCGTGCAGGACCAACAGATCCCCGACCGCCTCCACGTAGTCAAGAACGTCGTCCAGGTAGGTGGCCAGGTGATAGATGTCGGAGCGATCGATCGGGACGACGAACGTGGTGTTGAGCAGGGCCATCACCGTGTGGGTGAGGTCGTCGCCCTTGTGCTCGAGGTCCTGGATGGTCGCCCCGTGAGTCGCTGCGTTGGGCAGGTCATCGACCAGCGCAAGGAGTTCGGCGACACCGGCTTCGACGTTGGCCGCGGCCTCTTCGAAGAGGTCGTAGAACGCGAGCTCCCGCGGGATGGCCTGGAACGGCAACCCTTGCCCCTTTCAAGTCGGCGCCCGAGTGAGTGTCGGATCCCCGTGCACATGTCGAACCGGTGACCAGAAGACGACATGAAGGGGGCAGGCAGATGAACGGAACGTGAACGGAAGATGAACGCCCTGCTAGTCGACGAATTTGTAGCCGAGTCCGCGAACCGTGAGGAGGTGGACCGGCTCGTGTGGATCGGCTTCGATCTTCCGTCGGATGCGCTTCACATGGACGTCCAGCGTCTTCGTGTCCCCGACGTAGTCCGCCCCCCAGACCTCGTCGATCAAGAACAGCCTGGTGAGGAGGCGCCCCTTGCGCCGCAGCAAGGACTCGAGGAGCTCGAACTCCTTGGGCGGCAGCGCGACGAGCTCACCGCTGACACGGACCTCATGGCGGGCCGTGTCCATCTCCACGGGACCTCCCGTGAGGTGCTCATCGGCCGAGGAGGAATCGGCGGCGGCCGGCGGGCGGATCGCACCACGGCGCAACTGCGCCCGCACGCGGGAAGTCAGCTCACGGACGGAGAAGGGCTTCGTCACGTAGTCATCTGCTCCGAGCTCGAGACCGGTGACCTTGTCGGCCTCTGCGTCCTTCGCGGTCACAAGGATGATCGGCACGTCTGACTCCGCCCGGATGGCCCGGCACACGTCGAGGCCCGAGAGCTCGGGGAGCATGAGGTCCAGGATGACCAATGCGGGGGAATCGGCGCGGAAACGCTCGAGCCCCGTCCGCCCATCCCCTGCGACGATGACCTCGTACCCCTCACGCGCGAGGTTGTAGCGGACCGACTCGGCCAGCGAGGGTTCGTCCTCGACCACGAGGAGCCGGATCGGGGCGGTCGGCTCGGAGCTCGTCATCCCAACTCCGGATGGGAGGCATCGGTGAACTCTCGGAACTCTCCGGTCAGAAGGAACGCCACTTGCTCACCGATATCGACCGCATTGTCACCGACACGCTCCAGCTGTCGAGCGAGCACGTTCATCCGCAGCCCCCAATCGAGCATCTGCGGGTCGGCCGCTAGCCTCGCCACCTCTCGGTACATCCCGAGGTTCAACCGGTCGACCGGATCGTCCATCGCGGGCAGGCTGAGCGCGAGTTCAAGCTCACGATCCCGGAGCGAGGCAAGCGCGGTCCGGATCATCGCCCGAACCACGTCGCCCATCTCGTTCAGGTGCGAAAGGATCGTCCCTCCCGGTGGAAGATCCTGGACCGACAGGAAGATCTTCGCGACGTTCACGGCCTGATCGCCGATACGCTCGAGGTGCAGGTTGATGTGCAGGATCGCCGAGAGCCGCCGGAGATCGCCGGCCACGGGGGTCTGCAGCGCCAGCACCTCAAGGATCCGGCGCTCGACGGAGAGGTAGCGCTCGTCCACCGCATCGTCCTCGGCGATCACCGCTCGCGCGAGATCGGCGTCGCGGCGGACCAGCGCCTCCACGGAGCGTGCGATCGCCCGCTCCGCGAGCTCCCCTTCCGCGAGGACCTCGAGCTCGATCGAATCGAGTTCGTCGTGGAAGGCCTGCCTGGTCCCACCCATCAACCGAACCGTCCCGTCACATAGTCCTCCGTCCGTCGGTCCTCGGGATTCGTGAAGACCTTCTGCGTGGCAGCGAACTCCACGACCTCACCGTAGAGCATGAACATGGTGGAATCCGACACCCTCGCGGCCTGCTGCATGTTGTGCGTCACGATGATCACGGTGTAACTCTCCTTGAGTTCGGCGATGAGTTCTTCGATCCGGAGCGTCGAGACGGGGTCGAGCGCAGAGGCCGGCTCGTCCATCAGGAGGATCTGGGGCTCGACCGCCAGGGCGCGAGCGATGCACAGCCGCTGCTGCTGGCCTCCGGAGAGCCTTCCCCCCGGTTCCTGGAGGCGATCTTTCACCTCGTCCCACAGCCCCGCCGCGTGGAGCGCCGTTTCGGCGCGTTCGTGCAGCTCGGCCCTCGGGAGCCGGCCCGTGAGCTTGAGTCCCGCCACGGCGTTGTCGAACACGCTCATCGTCGGGAACGGGTTGGGCCGCTGGAACACCATCCCGATCTGCCGACGGACCGCCACGGGATCGGCGTCTTCGGCGTAGATGTCACGGCTCCCGAAGAGCACCTCCCCTTCCGTGCGTGCACCGCGCACCTCCTCATGCATCCGGTTCATGCAGCGAAGGAGCGTGGACTTGCCACACCCGGAAGGCCCGATGATGGCGGTCACCGAGCGGTCGGCCGCGATCGCGCTGATCGACTTCAAGACCTTCGACCTGCCGAACCAGGCGTCGAGCTTCTTCACTTCGAGGGACGTCACGCGAGCCTCCGTTGCCGGCGGATGGAGACGATGCGGGCGGTGATCGACAGCACGAGCACCGTGGTCATGAGGGTGATCGCTCCTCCCCAGGCTAACTCCTGCAGTGTGGCCTGGGGCTGGCGCGCCCACGTATAGATGTCCAACGTGATGGTGCTGGTGGGCCGGCCGTAGGCAGTGTTCATGAAGCTGTTCCCGAGCGCCGTGAGCAGGATGGCTGCGGTCTCCCCCAGCCCCCGGGAGATCGCGAGCATGACGCCGGTCACGATCCCCGACCCGGCCGTCGGGATCACGATCTTGAGGACCACCTTCCAGCGGGGCACCCCCAGCGCCAAGGCGCCTTCGCGAAGATCCTGCGGAACCAGACGGAGCACCTCCTCGGTCGCGCGCGTGACTACGGGCCACATCAGGATCGAGAGGGCGAGCGACCCCGCGTAGGCGGAGAACGAGTGGGTCCAGGTCACAACCGTCGCCGCGATGACGAGTCCGGCGATGATCGACGGGGTCGCCAGCAACGTATTGGCCGTGAACCTCACGATGGTCGCGATCCGCCCGCGCCCGTATTCGGACAGATAGACGGCGGTAGCCATCCCCAGTGGCACTGAGATCACCACGGCGAGCCAGACGATCATCCCGCTTCCCACGATCGCGTTCGATATGCCGCCGGTGTGCCGAGCATCCAGTGGTCCGGGCGGCAGCTTCGTGAAGAAGTTCGTGTTGATCGCGCCCGTTCCCCGGACGATCACGAACACGGCGATGACGACCAAGGGGATCAGGGCGAGGGCGACGCACACCAGCAGGAAGAACGTGAAGACCCGGTCCTTCGTCTTGCGCGAACGGGTCAGGCCCACCGGGAGTGGACGCCGTCCCGCCGCGACCACAGGGCTCATCACGCCGCCTCCGCCGTCACCTGCTGTGTGGGGCCCGGATCTACCGGATCTGCAGACGACACGTCCATCCGGCGCATCCCCCTGCCGACGAACCATTTGGACAACGCGGCCAGCCCGAACGAGAGCGCGACGAGGATCACGCCGAGCGCGAGGAGCGAGGATCGTTGCAGCGGGTTGGTCGCACCGTTGAATTGGCTGGCGATCGCAGAGGCGATGGATTGCCCGGGCGCGAAGAGGCTGGCACCCAGAGAGGATCCGCCACCGATCACCATGGACACGGCGATAGTTTCGCCCAGCGCGCGGCCAAGGCCGAGGAACGCTGCACCGGCGATCCCCTGCGCGGAGTACGGCAGTACGGCCAGCCTGACCATCTCGTATCGGGTCGCGCCCAGCGCTTTCGCCCCCTCACGCAATTCGCGAGGTACCGTCGCGACCACCTCCCGGCTGAGGGCGGTCACGATCGGCAGGATCATGATCGCGAGCACCACCCCCGCCACGAAGTAGTCGCCGCCCGCACCCACGATCCTCCCCTGCTCATTGCGCGCGAGGACGGGAAACAGCGAACCGACGACCGGGATCCAGCCCACCACCGTGTGGAGCACCGGCTCGACGTGCTGTTCCAACCACGGTGCGATGACGAAGAGCCCCACGAGTCCGAACACAACGCTGGGGATCGCCGCGAGCACGTCGATGAAGGTCGCGAGCGGCCCGGTGATCCTCATGGAGATCGGCTCGTTCAGCAGGACCGCGAGGCCGACCGCTACGGGAACCGAGAGCGCCAGGGCGACGAACGATGTGACCAGCGTCCCGAACACGAACGGCAGGGCGCCGAACTCCTGATGGGGAGGATCCCACCGCGTACTGGTCAAAAAGCCAAGCCCGAACTTCGAGAACGTCGAGGCGCCGCCGGTGGCGAGGACGGCGAGCACGACCCCGAGGACGCCTACGAGGAGGATGCCGGTGGTCACGGTCACGCCGACCATGACCCGATCACCCACGCGGCGAGGACGCCGCCCTTCGGACGGCGTCCTCGTTCGCTCGCTTCGGGCCCGTCCGGTCAACCCTCCGTCAAGCTCCGGATGAAGGGGTGATCGGCTGCCCGTTGGAGGTGACCGTGGCGAGTGCCGCCAGCGCCTGGGTCGCGATGGAGCTCGGGAGCGGCGCGTAGTTCAGCGACGACGCCGTGTCCTGGCCGGTCGTCAATCCCCAGTGGAGGAAGTCGACCAGGGTCTGCCCCTTGGCCTGATCGCTCTGGGACTTGTAGACGATGACGTAGGTCGTCGTCGCGATCGGATAGGCCCCCGGCGTCGAGGAGTTCAGCACGTTGGTGTCGGGAGCGATCGGGAACTTCAGGTCGCTGCCCGCCGCGCTGATCGAGTCCACGGACGGAGCGACGAACGATCCATCGCTCGCCTTCACCGCCGCCGATCCCAGGTTGTTCGAGACGGCGTAGTCGTAGGAGACGTAGCCGACCGAACCCTCGGTCGCGACCAGGTAGCCGGCGACGCCGTCGCTGCCGTCCTTGCCTGCTCCGACCGGCCACTGGACCGTAGAGTCCGCACCCACGGTCTTCTTGAACGAGGCGCTCTGCGATGAGAGGTAGCTGGTGAACACGAACGTCGAACCCGAGTCATCCGATCGGTGGGCGACACGGATCGGCGAGTTCGGCAGTGTCACGCCGGCGTTGAGCTTTGCGATGGCGGGATCGTTCCATGTGGTGATGGTGCCCTGGAAGATGTCGGCCGCGGTGGCACCATCGAGGTTGAGCGGTGCGCTGAGCCCCGGGAGGTTATAGGCGATCGCGAGGCCGCCGAGGACCGTGGGTATCTGGACGACGTCTGCGGGCATGGCGCTCAAGGCATCGGTCTGCAGCGGTGCGTCAGACGCGCCGAAGTCCGCCGTCTGCTTCGTGATGGCGTCGATGCCGCCGCCCGAACCGATCGGCTGGTAGTTGATCTGGGCACCGGACTCGACGGCGTTGAAGTCTTTGGCCCACTGCGTGTAGATGGGGGCGGCGAAGGTCGAGCCTGCGCCGGTGAGCGGAACGCCGTTGTTCGTGGTCGATGCGGTGCCGCCGGTCGAGGTGGAACTCTTGCTGCTGCATGCTGCAGAGATGACGGCCAGGGAAACGATCCCCGCCACCACCGCTCGCCTTCGCGTCTTCATCTGTTGCCCCCTCCTGGGAGTTCGGTAACGCACATGGTTCCCGAGGGGGGTTGCCGCAGAGTGGCTCCCGGGTGAACGGCAAGTGAACATGCCCCGGGAGCGGTCCGGGAGATGAACGGCCTCCAGCAGCCACGATGGGCCGCAGATGAAGGTCGTTCGAACACACGGTGAACGCGAGGCGAACGCCGCCACGGCCCCCCTACACTCTCGCGTATGAACGCTCTTTCCGTGACGGTCGCGCTGCTCGCGGCGGTCGCCGGAGCCGCTCTCGGGAGTTTCGTCGGCCGGCGAGCGCTTCGCGACAACGTCCTTTCGGCCACCGCCGCGTCTGAGGCCGCCGAATCGGCGCTGCGGGCCCAGCGACGGGACTCGAAGGAGCAACTGCAGGTCCAGGGGCTGATCCTGGAATCGATGGACGACGGGGTGCTGCTCTTCGACGCCGACGGAGCGACGGTGTTCGCGAACCGTTCCGCCGAGATGCTCTTGGGAACGTTGCCGGCAGAGGTCGACGCCTTGCTGCCTCTCGACCTCCAGAGAGCCGTCCAGCGAGCCGGCTACGTGGGTTCGGAGGAGCGGGCGGAGGCCGAGACGGGCACACCTCCCCGAGCCTTACGGGCGACAGCGACACCCGCCGGTTCAGAAGGGGCCGTGCTGCTCGTGGTCCGCGACGTGACCGAGGCGCTTCGGATCGATTCGGTCCGGCGAGACTTCGTCACCAATGCCTCGCACGAACTGAAGACGCCGGCCGCGGCCATCCAGGCGGCCGCGGAGACCTTGCGGACGGTCGTCGACGAGGATCCGTCCGCCGTACCACGGTTCGCCGAACAATTGCAGCGTGAGTCGCTCCGACTCTCCCGGATCGTCGCCGATCTGCTCGACCTCTCGCGACTCGAGAGCGGGAATGAGATGGCGGGGCCGGTGCGCTTGGACGCTCTGGTGCGGGAGGAGTGCTCGCGAAGCGAAGACCTGGTGCGGAGCGCGGGTATCGCGTTGACGGTGACGGCGGGCGTCGTCCCACCCGTGCTCGGCTCACCCCGAGATCTCGCCCTCGTGGTGCGGAACCTCGTCGACAACGCCGTCCGCTACACGAAAGCCGGAGGGTCGGTCGGCGTTGAGGTGAGCGCCGCCGGCGAGAGCGTCGTCTTGACCGTCACCGACGATGGGATCGGCATCCCCTCGCGTGAACTGCCCCGGGTGTTCGAGCGGTTCTACCGCGTAGACCGGGCGAGGTCCCGCGAGACGGGCGGCACCGGGCTCGGACTCGCCATCGTGAAGCACGTCGCCGAGAACCTTGGGGGAAGCGTCGTCGTGCACAGCGAATTGGGAACGGGCAGTACGTTCGAGGTTCGCCTTCCCGCGTACGCTCCCGGCCCGTGACCACCGTCTTCCTGATCCGCCACGGACTGACCGCGCAAACAGGTACCTCGCTGTACGGCCGCACCGGCGGCATCCTGCTGGATCACCGCGGCGTGGCCCAGGCCGAGCGGCTGGCCGTCAGGTTCAAGGGGGTGAAGCTCACCGCGATCTACTCGAGTCCGCTGGAGCGATGCGTGGGCACGGTCGAACCCTTGGCGGCGGCCCAGCGTCTCCGCGTGGATCCGCGCCAAGAGCTCACCGAGATGGACGCAGGAACCTGGACCGGCAAGCCGCTACGGCGCCTTCGGCATCTGAAAGCCTGGCAGGAAGTGCAGT